>JALZBM010000009.1 GCA_030947385.1 Vulcanimicrobiota bacterium | reverse complement strand
CTGCCTCGCAAGCGCAGCAACTCTTCAACATGGCGCGGTCGCGCCAACTCGAGACGCGCATCACCATGCTGGGTTTAGGAACCTCGCCGCAGCGGTATGCTACGTTGCAGACGGCATTGGAACAACGCGTCGGCTCGCGCGGTATAGACTATACGGCGATGCTTCACCAGGGACTGACGCCCGGAGAGATTGCCGCGGCAACGATCGTGGCGGCCGATACGAATTCCAGCCCGGGCGCCGTGATCGAAGAAGCGGCTGCGAGCCACCGTTCGATCACGGATATTGCCAACCGCCGGGGAATGCATGCCGAAGCGCTCGAGATTTTCATGGGGCTCGTCTACCTGGATTACACCGACGATCCCAAGAAAGAAAACAGCGCGCCGAATCAACAAGGGTCCGGTACCAACGTGTAAGTAAGGAGCGAACATGGCAGCGACGATGGGGGCCGCGGGAGATCTCTTCCGCCTCGTGCGCAAAGGCATCGACGTGCGGGCGGTCCACGCGCATACGCGCAAGCCATTCCGCTTTCTGCTGTGCGGCGATCCGGCACTCGTGGGTGCCTTTCGCGCGCTCTTGCTTTCCGGGCACGAAGACGGTATCGTCCCAACGGAGGCCGCGGCAACACTCGAAAATCTAAATCCCTCGAGTGCCGTGGAGTTGCAAACGCGCGAGGCACGCTGCATTATTTTTCTCGGCACCCGCGGCGACGTCAACGCGCAAGCGTTGACGGTGCTTAAGGCGGCGCGTCTGCCGGTGTTTGCCGTCACGGTCGACGAGAACGCGCAACCGGCCGGACCCACCGGCGCGCCGGCCGCGGGGACGTTTGCCGAATACGCGGTTCCCGCAATTTCAAAAGAAGCCCTCAAGGGACGCCTCTTCACGCATCTCATCGAAACGTGCAAGGGGGTCGAGATTGCCGTCGGCCGCAATCTGCCCGCGTTGCGTGAAACGGTCGCTGCCAAACTCACGCGCGATGCCGCAAACAACGCGCTGAAGATTGCCCTAGCCAGCGCCGTCGTCGATCACGTCCCGGTCATCGGTATCGTTCTCGGCGCGCTCGCGTCGGCCGGCGACACCGTCGCCATCACCGGTTTACAGATGATGTTACTCCTGCAAATTGAAGCGGCGTATGGAAAAGATCCCGACGTGCAACGCATGTGGCAATTACTGCCCGTCGTCGGCGGCGGGTTCGGCTGGCGCATGATCGCGCGCGAACTCTCCGGGTTTATTCCGGTTGCGGGCATCGGCATCAAGGGCGCGATTGCATACGCGGGCACGATCGTCGTCGGCGAAGGCGTCACTTTTTACTACGAACACGGACGCCATATGTCCAAAAATCAGGCCACGGCAATTTACGACCGCACCAAACACGATGCCTTGACCTTCGGACGCGACCTCATCGACAAATTGAAAAAGAAGTAGCTACAGCAGCCCGTCGATCCGTTCGATGAAGCGCTCGTCGTCGAGCGCCCCGAAATCCGCACTCACCTTGGAACGCAACGGCTCGGCAATTTGATGTGCGAGCAGCGCTCGGCGTTCGGGACGCAATTCCGCCCGCCGCGCCATATAGCGGCCGACGAGATCGCGTTCTTCCGCCGAGAGTTGCAACGAAGGCGCGGCGCCGAAGACCTTCAGATGCGGTGCGGGAGCGGCTGCATCGCGCACGACGATCGTTCCCGCGGCGTAGTCGCCGAGCCGTTTGTTTTCCGAAGACAACAACGACGAGACCGCGCTACAGACATAAAATCCAAAGCCGAATTCGAGCGCGCGCACCAAGTTGCGGACGAGCGAACTCGTGAGGTCGACGGGATATCCGCCATCGCGCACGACGCGTATGCCCGTTAATCGCTTGCCGGGCGTCTGACCGTTCCACGCCGCTTCGAAGATGATAAAGTACCCGAAGAAAATCGCGAACAGTAAAAAAATGACGATCGCTTGCGCGATCGACGCCGCCGTTTTGTCGGCCGCGTTCAGATCTTTCGGTAGGCTCGGCGCGTGCGAACCCAGAGCGATCAGTCCCCACATCGTAAGCGCCGCAAGCATCAGTTGAACGAGCAAATCCAACACAACGGCAATAAACCGGCTGCCGAGGCCGGCCAGTTCGTACGAAAACGTAATACTTTCGGGCGTCGCAATAGCAACCGTGCGGTCCATCGTGTGAAACTCTGCGTTAGCAAGGCTCGGTTATCCTCGCGGCGGTTTGGGGTAAAGAGTGCATTCCCAACGACTAAGGAGTGATGCAGCGTGACGAGTATTGATGAAGTCAAGACCCAAGCGCAGGACCGCGCCGGCAAAATTGCGGGTCGCGCAAAGGGACTCATAATCGGACAAATCGGGCAACGGTCCAGCGATATCGGAGCGACGCTCCTCACCTACGCCGAGAGTATTCGCACCGTCGGCGACACGTTGCGAGAACAGGGCGCGGACGCGCCGGCAAAGCTCGCGGACACTGCGGCAAGCCGCCTCGACGAGTTTGCAACGTATCTATCAACCACGGACGGCGAACGTCTGGTCGCGCATGCCGAAGCTTTAGCGCGCCGCCAACCTATGATGACGATGGGCGCCGGCCTCGCTCTCGGTATCCTCGCCGCACGTTTGCTCAAGGCAAGCGCAACCCAGCGGTATCGCGAGTACGGCAACGACCCGCTCGTGCAGCCCTTCGGCCGGAACACCTTTGGCGGCTCGGCCAGCTACTACGAGGACTAAGCGCCATGAATCATCATTTTGAAGACGACTCGCTGCGCGAGCGGCCAATGGGCGAACTGATGAAAAAACTCGGGGAAGATCTCTCCTTGCTGGTGCGCCAGGAACTGGATCTGGCAAAAGCCGAGATTATCGAAAAAACAAAATCTGCCGGCGCGGGCGCCGGAATGTTTAGCGGCGCTGCAGTGGCCGGAGTGCTCGCGCTCGGCGCGCTCACCGCATTTTTCATTTTAGCGCTCTCGCTGGTCATCGCGCCGTGGCTGGCCGCACTGGTCATCACGGTACTCTACGGTTCGGGCGCCGCTATTCTCGCGATGAATGGCAAGAAAAAATTCCTACAAGCGGCACCACCCGTGCCGGAGCAAACCGCGCAAACACTGAAGGAGGACGTACAATGGGCAAAGACCCGGATCAAATCCGCCGGGAGATAGAAGACACGCGCGAGCGCATGGGCGGGACGGTCGATGCGATCGCTTATAAAGCCGATGTGCCGGGCCGTGTCAAAGATTCTATTTCTGACAAAGTCGACGGCGTCAAAGCGGCAATTGCCGACACCGCCGGCAGAGTCGGCTCGGCCGTGGGCGCCACGGCTTCAAAGGTAAGCGATGCCGTGCCGGACGGCGACGACGTGCGCGAAGGCGCCACCCGCGTGCGTGAGGGTGCAACCCGGACGGTCGGAATGATAAAAGAGAACCCGCTCGGCGTGTTGCTCGGTGGTATCGCTGTGGGCTTTGTTATCGGCTCGCTCTTGCCTTCGACCGGCATCGAGGACGAAAAACTCGGCGAAATAAAAGAAAATCTCAAATCCCAAGTGCAAGATGCCGGCGGTTATGCGGTGGAACACGGCAGAGCCGTCCTGCGCGACACTGCGGCCGCAGCCCAAGCCTCGGTGCACGAGCACGGCGCGCAGCTTGCCGACGAAACGCGCGATGCGATGCAGCGCAGTTCACCGAACGGTTCTTAAAATAAGCAGTCTGTTCCCACCGTTTCATCGAAGGCTCCCGTCTACGGACGGGGGCTTTTTTTGACCGAATCTCAATTTTTACGACGGCGCGGCGATGCGTGGAAGCGGCTGGAATCGCTTCTTACGTCGGCCAATAAGCGCGGGTTGCGCGCAATGGATCCGGATGAAGTCCTCGAACTGGGCCGTCTCTACCGCTGGGTAACATCCGATCTCGCATACGCGCAAGGTCACCGGTTCGATGCGCGCAGCATTGCCTACCTGAACCGGCTTACGGCGCGCGCGCACGCGCAAGTGTATCGCGGCGCCGCGCAAAGCGGACGCGCACGATTAGCTGTCTTTTTCGCGTCCACGTTTCCACAAGAATTCCGCCGGTCGTTCGGCTTTACGGGCATCTGCATCGCGATCACCGTGCTCGCGGCGGCCATCGCCTATTGCGCCATTTCAATAAATCCCGATCGCGCGCTCGCGCTTTTGCCGGCCGGAATCGTGCCCGAACATATTCAAAAAAGTTTGCACGATTCGAACTTCGCATTCAAGCCCGAACAAGCCGCGGCGATGTCGGCCGAAATCATCACGAATAACGTGCGCGTTTGCGTCATCGCATTCGGCGGCGGAATCGTTTCGCTCGGCGCGCTTACGCTCTACATCATTCTGACGAACGGCTTGATGGTCGGCGGGCTCGGCGCTCTCTTTGCGCGCGCGGGTTTCGGTTACGATTTTTGGGCCACGATCGCGCCGCACGGCGCGATTGAGTTGCTTGCGATTCAGATTGCCGGCGGCGCCGGTCTGCTGCTCGCATCCGCCGTACTCTTTCCGGGGCGCAGCCGGCGGCGCGACGCCGTGCGCGAACACGGGCGCCGCGCCGGAATTTTGATTGCGGGCGTTTGTGCGATGCTGCTGGTTGCGGGAACGATCGAAGGGTTTTTCACACCGCTGCGCTTCGGACCCGAGGTGCGACTGGGCGTCGGCGCAATGACGGCCTGCGTTCTTGCGTGGTATTTCGGTTTTGTCGGGCGGCCTACAAAGCGGCGCGCGCTTTGATGTCGAGGTAAGCATCGATAAGGGCTACGCTGAGTTTGGCGGCGGGAACATCGACGATCCGAACGCCCAGTTTGGCAAGTTCGGTTTTGGCCACCCGGCGTTCGTCGGCGAGTGCCGCCGCGATGCCGGCGCGATAGACGTCCAACGTCGTTTGCGCAATCGTTTGCAGCGCCGAACCGATGGCCGCGTCGTTCATGAACACGCACACGACGAGATGCCGTCGGGCAAGCATACGAATCTCGCTCAGTACCATCGTTGAAGCGACGGGATCGAACATGTCGGTAAAAAGAATGACGAGGCTCCGCTTGTGCAGGTGCGCGCGCACGTACGAAAACGCGCGCGAATAATCGGATTCCTCAAACCGCGGTTCCAAATCGTACAGCTGCTCCGAACCCTGCGCGAGCGCGATCCGGCTCGGACGCGGTGCGGCGGTAAAGAGCAGCTCGTTTGCGAACGCCGCAAATCCGACGCGATCGATCGCAAGGCCCGCGATCGTTGCAACGGAAAGCGCGGCGGTGACCGCATAGTCGAATTTGCGCTGCTCGCCGATGCGCGGTGTCATTAACCGCCCGCTGTCCAAGAGCAGCATGATATTTTGCGAGCGTTCGGCTTCGTGTTGCGCTACCATCAGCTTTCCGCGCCGCGCGGTCGCTTTCCAATCCACGGCAGCAAACGCGTCGCCGGCTCCGAATTCGCGCAAGCTCTCGAACTCGGTACCCGCGCCGCGCAACCGCATCTTACGCAATCCGGCGTCGATCAAGCGGTTACGCACGTGCAGGCTGCCGTATCGCTCGACCATCGAAAGATCCGGGTAGACGCGCGCGGTTTGCGCGAGGTCGATGCGCACGCGCCGTCGCAGCAATCCAATCCGATTTTCAAACCACAGATACGCGTTACCGAAGACCGCCTCCCCGCGCGCGAGCGGCAGCACGGTTCTCTGGATCTCCAAAACGGATTGCGGCGGCACCGCCGCGTGGAGTTCGTCCTCTTCAAATTGCAAGACGCGCACCGGCGCTTCGAGCAGCCCGATCGACAGGAGACGTTGCGAACGGTTGGTGATCCGGTAGCGAACCTGGCCGCGCACCCGTAACGAAAAGTGCGGGAGTGCGACGCGCTCGACGCCGATCCGATCCGCGCGCGGCCCCGCGAGTGCATCCAACGCAACCGCTAGGGTTAACGCTGCGAGCGCCGCTCCCGCGAGGATTCCGAGATACGCAAACGCGCCTGCGGCCAAGAACGTCGCGGCGACGGCGGCGAGCGCCCAGACCAAGCGCGGACTCACCCAGCACGGCAGCCATAGCCTTTTCACGGGCGGCCTTTAGGATTCACGCGGGACGGGCACCGCAGACAAGATTCCGGCGAGAATTTCCGGCGCGCTTACCCCTTCGATTTCTGCGTGGGCCTGCACGATGACGCGATGACCGAGGACCAGCGCCGCCACATCTTTGAGGTCATCGGGTGTCGTGAAATCGCGTCCGCTCATTGCCGCCGCCACCTGCGTTGCCGTCATCAGGCCGAGCGCCGCACGCGGACTCGCGCCGAGGGCCAGCTGCTGCGAGACGCGCGTAGCCGCAACGATATCGTAGACGTACCGTTGCATCGCTTTGGAAACGTGCACTTTGCGCACGGCGGCCTGCGCTGCGATAATTTCTTGGGCGTTCGTCACGGGCGCGATTCCGGACGTCTCGAGCGCTTGCGCGTCGAATCCCGCCGCCGCTCGCGCGAGAAGCTCGAGTTCCTGATCCGCTTGCGGGTACGTCGCGTTCACTTTCACGAGGAACCGATCGAGTTGCGCCTCGGGCAACGGATACGTGCCCTCATATTCGATGGGATTTTGCGTAGCAAACAGCATGAACGGCACCGGAAGGTCGATTGCCACACCATCGATCGTGACGCGGGTTTCTTCCATCGCCTCCAGCAATGCGGATTGCGTTTTGGGCGGCGTCCGGTTAATCTCGTCGGCCAGTACGACGTTGGCGACGATCGGGCCGGAGCGCGTCGTAAACTGCGCGGTCTGCGGATTGAAAACGGTCGTCCCAACGACGTCGGCGGGCATGAGGTCGGGCGTAAACTGAATGCGCCGGAACTCGAGTCCCAGGAGTAGCGCGAGCGTCCGCACGAGCAACGTTTTACCCGTGCCCGGCACCCCTTCGATGAGCGCGTGGCCGCGCCCGAACAGCGCAAGCTGGACGGAGAAAGCGGTACGCTGCGAACCGACGAGCACGCCGCCTAGCCCCGATGTGATCCGTGCGGCGAGATCGGCCACTGCGATCATTCAAAATCCCTTCGTAGTTGAGCCGACAACACGCCGGCGCGAATGAGCTCCTGCTCGTTTGGCCGTTCAACATCGGCCAGCCGATTGAGTTCCAAGTACATCCCGCGTTGACGCGCGTCTTGCAAGTGGGCCAGAACGCAGGCGAGCGGCGTTCTTTCCGGCAGACCCAATGCACGGCGCACGGCGCGCAGCGCGGAGGACGACGTGTCAACCAATGCGCGGCGTGAGGCCTTCGCGCGGGCTAAAAGATTCGCCATCGACGTGATGTAGGCCGACGAATCCCGCTCGTCACCGGCGAGCGCCGCAAGCGGCGGGGCGAAGCGCACGAGATTTCCCAAAACGTTCAAGAGGATCGCAAACGCGCACAGGTAGACGCCCCAATGCGCTACCGCCGGAAGCGTTTCCCAAAGCGTGCGGTTGCGGCCGTATCCAAATACCGTCTCGTCGAAAAATACCGGCGCGCCTTCACTGCGTAACAACTGAACGGCAAAGCGTGCGTTTTGCGCCGCGCTCAATTGTGCGTTGCCAAAAATACCGGGATCGGTAATGGCGAGAACGGTTCCTTTTCCCAGCGGTAATTCGATGGCCAGCATTCCCGAAGAACTTGCGAGAAACGGCAACGCTTTCGGTGAGGCGCTCCACGTGAACTCCGATCCGAATTCGCCCGCGACGCCGTGCACGCCGGTCGCAAACGCAAACGGCGCGAACGGATGCGCCGCATACACCGGCTGCGCGCGCGCGCGAGTCGCCGGAATTCCCAGAACGGCATCGCTCGGGCCTCCGAAGTCCGGCGCGAGAACGATGAGGTGTCCGCCGGCGCGAACCCAATCTTTGAGTGCGACGACTTCGTTGCGGCCGAGCGCGCGCGGCGATACCGCCATGACCAGCGTCTTCTCGCGCGGGCTCAGAAAATGATGGTACAGGGTAAAGCGCTCCACCGGTACGCGTTCCTGCGAAAGCACGTCGTAGAGCGCGCGGTAGCCGTTCCTGCCGGTGTCGTACGAAGAAGGCTCGGACCGCGGCGGCGCCGCATCGTGCGCGTTGCGCGTCAGCGCGAGAATGATGAACAACACGAGCGCGGCCCCTCCCCACACCGCGTCGCCGGAAATCTTACGCCGCATGTTTGCGGCCGGCATGCTGCACGAGGAGGTCGTAGGCCGCGCGGGCGCGTTCCCACTCCGCTTTGCCGGTTCGTGCGTTTGCGTAGACCGCATACGTGAGCGCGGTCGCGAGCGGTTCGAACGCCGACCCAAGGTCTACGGAATGGGACCGAACGCGCGCGCGCAATTGGCCGAGCGTTTCGCTTTCTTGCGCGTTGACCGCACCCGCGTTGCGCAGCGTCCAGAGCGCCGCCGCGAATAACTCGCTGACCGCGGGTGAATACCGCCCTTCGCGCGCGAGATCTTCGGCGCGCGCGCAAAACTCCATCGGATCTCCTCCCGCATCGATCACCGACACGCGACCGGGTTGCGCGCTGCGACGCCCGTACCGCGAATACAGCCGCGCGAGCAAAAGCATAAGGACGGCGACGGAAACGGCAAGCAGCACGTCGCCCACGAAAACGCCCGTGCGGCCCAACGCCCGCCCCCGGCCAAAGAGCGCGCCCAGAATGGCCTGCCAACGATCTCGCACCCAGGCAGTCGCGCGTTCCCACCAGGTTTTCGGGAGCGGCTGTTGGACCGCGCCGAACGTATAGAGTCGCCGGTTCGCTAACGTTTTTAACGCCAGCGCCTTTGCATTGGGTGCATCGATCCCGCGGGCGGGTCGCAGGTGGACCTTTAGATTGCCGAGCGTTGCATCAAACGAACGCCGCTGCTGCGCGCTACGCACGCGCGCGACGGAGCGCGCATTGGCATCCATCCAGATTTGCATTTGGGGCCCGATGGCCAGCGCGACGGTAAACGCCGCACCGATCATACGGAAAGGCGTGCCGCCAGCGCTTCTAAATCGGCACCTTCGCGGCGCGCGCGGATGTCGTTGTAAAAGAACACCATAAAGACGATCAAGAATCCGAGCTGGACCATCGCTACGATCGCGTTGATGACCACGAGCGGAATGCCCGAATGAAGCCACTTGAGAAGCGAAAAACCGGCGATCGATGCGATGATGCTAAATCCGAAAGCAATCGCAAAGAGCAACAATCCCACGAGCAGCGAACGCCAAAACATCTTGCGGTTGAGCGTGCGCGCGATTCCGGCACCGAAGGCGGTCAGCGGGCCCGGCGGTTCGTTAATCGCGGCGATCATGCCGACGCCGCCGCTCACGAACGCGAGCAACGAGCACACGATGAGCGCGACAAGCAGCAACACGCCGAACGAGATAATCAGCGGCACGGAGCGCGCGGCAAACCCAAGCACCGCAGTCACGAGGCCGAGCACCATCGTTAAACCGAGAAATGCGGCCGTCAACGCCACACCCCAAATAATCCCGAAGAGCACGACACGGCCCCAGCGCGATAACGCGAATTTCAACGCGTCACCCAGCGATGAAGGCGTCGCAGCGATCGCGCGCAATGTCACATGCGCCATGGCCGCGACCACGAAGGGAGCGACCAAAATCAGAAGCGCAAACGTGATGATTTCCATCGGTGCCGCGCGCGCCATAATTTGGGCGTTCATCGCTCCTGCGGCCGCCGGATTTCCGGGATGCGCCAGCACTTTTGACATCGTATTGAGATACCAGAGCCAAAAATCGCCCATCGCGAGTTGCGAGAGCGCCATCGGCACGTACAAAATCGCGGCGAGCGCGATGAACGACCAAGCGTTTCGCACGAATAGCGTGACCGCGCGATCCAGTAACTCCGCGATTGTGCCGGTCTTCATTGTGCGTGCGCGTTCTTGAGCCCGGGAGGTGCTCCCTGCGCAAACGCAATGTAAGCTCGTCAAAGCGCTGCCCTTCGACAAGCTCAGGGCGAGCGGGGACGTTAGGATTCCGTTGCGAGGCGCGAAGGGCGCGGGTTCGGGGACGATGCGGACGCCTGCACGCTGCGCACGACTTGCTCCAGCGCATCGATGTAGGCGAGGAAACGTTCGCGGCCCTTGGGCGTAATGCGCACGACCGTTTGCGGGCGGCCGGGACCGGTCTTACGCGTCATCGCAATGATACCGAGTTCCGCAAGCGCATGCAGGTGCCGGTTGAGATTGCCGTCCGTCAGCGCGCACGCATCTTGCAACTGGCGGAACGACACGCCGCCGCTTTCGGCCAGGAGCGCGCTGCAAATTGCCAGCCGTCCGCGTTCGTGAAAGACGCGCTCCAGTGCATCAAACATCGCGCGCTACCAAATAGGCAATCGCAATTTGCGCGCCGCCGAACCCAAGCGCGTTGATCCACCATTGTAAGGTAACGCCCGCGGGCAAAAACAACAGCGTAATGCCGGCGGCAATGAAGCCTGCGGCAATCGGTAGCACTCCGCGCGGCACCGTCAATCGCGAGGCAAACAATCCGACGCCGTAGCATGCAAACCAAACGCCGGGCAGGAAGCGGATCAAATCGTTCTGCACGAGCGCAAGGGTAAATGCCGCGCCGAGTACGATCGAGGGCAGCATCGAAAGGCCGACGGTGCGCGTTTGCCACCGCTCGCGCGCAGATGCATCGTTGACGAACCAATGCGCGATGGCGCCGTAATTCACGACGATCGACGCGGCGCAGCACACAAACCAAATCGCAAAATACATGCGTCCGTCGTGCGCGGTTTGCGGCGTACCGGTCAAAGCCGCCTGAACGACGCCGGCGACCAGCGCAAATCCGCCGCTCATCCCGGCAGCGATTGCCGAGTAGCCTTTGAAACGCTGGGCGCCCGCCAGCCGGTCGCGCACTTCGGCAATATCGGCGAGCGCGCGTTCGATCTCGGTCACCCTAACTTTGTATCACAAAGTAACACGGTCGGGCAAGTTCTAGAGCACCCGGCGCCCTTCGAGGGCCTTGGCAAGGGTGATTTCGTCAGCATAATCCAGGTCGCCGCCGATCGGCAAACCGTACGCCAGACGCGTGACCGTTACGCCCGCCGGCGTAAGCAACCGCGAGAGATATAACGCCGTGGCTTCGCCTTCCGCATTGGGATTCGTCGCGATGATGACTTCGAGCGGTCCTTCCAAACCGACGCGCTCGACGAGTTCTTTAACGTGCAATTGGGCCGGCCCGATGCCGTCCATCGGAGAGATCAATCCGCCGAGCACGTGGTAGCGGCCCTTGTACGCAGACGTGCGCTCGAGCGCAAAAATATCTTTGGCTTCGGCAACGACGCACAAGAGCGTACGGTCGCGGCGTTCGTCGGTACAAAACGGACACGGGTCGGCTTCCGTTATCGAATAGCAAACGGAACACATGCGCACGCGGTCTTTGACCGCGAGGATCGCCTCGGCGAGCGCCTGCGCTTCGTTACGCGGACGATTGAGCAAATAAAAAACCAGCCGCGCCGCCGTCTTGGGGCCGACGGTCGGGAGTTTGCTGAATTCATTTATCAGAGCCGCAACCGGCCCCGCGATCATATTGCTGACGGACGCGCTCGCTTACATCAAACCGGGAATCTTCAATCCACCCGTGACCGCACCCATGCGCTTTTCGGAGGCCGCTTGGGCTTTTTGGACGGCATCGTTCATCGCAACGACGACCAAATCTTCAAGGGTTTCGGCATCTTGCGGGTCGATCGCGTCTTTGGCGATCGTGACGCCTTTGACGCGGTAGTCGGCCGTCATCTCGATTTTTACGAGATCCCCGCCCGCAACGCCGGTGACGATCGTGTTCGCAAGCTCTTGCTGTGCGGCCGCCATGTCGGTTTGCATTTTTTTCATTTGCTGCATGAGTTGCGCTTGATTCATCGCTTATTTAATCCGTTCGCTAGCGTATTGTAAGAGATCGGCGGGGTCTTCGCCGGCCGCCGCCGGCTGCGGTCCGGTCCGCGCGGTACGGCCGCTTCCACCGCCGTCGGTGCGAAACTTCACTTTGACCGCTTCGCCGACGACGTCGGCAATGGCAAGTTCGACCAATTTCTGTTCGCCCCGCAAAATGTCTGCTTCGACATCGCTGGGCAGCTTGATGGTTAGCACGCGATCGTCGAAGGCATCGAGTATGGCGCGCGAGAGCGGTGCCCGCAGGGGCATCCGTTCGCTCTCGATGCGCGCTCGTACGTTATTCCAACTGGCGCGTATCTTTTGCAGCGAAAGCGGCCCGTTCGAGGGGGTCTTTGCGGCGGACGCCGGTGCGGCGGCCTTTGCGGCGGCGACCGGCGCGTCCGGTTTTGCCGGCGCGGACGCCGGAGATTCGGCTTGAACGGGCACGGCGTTCGTGCCACCCTCGAGTGCGCTCACGCGCGCTTGTAACGCTTCGATCGTGGGATCTTCTGCCGCCAGAATAAAGCGCAAGAGCGCGCTCTCGAGTTCGAGCCGTGGATGACCCGACGCGCGAGCGGTCGTAAGCGACTCCGTGAGCAAGCGCAACGCGCGGATAAGTTGTCCTTGCGTAATTGCGCTCGCCCGCATTACGGCGGCCTGTGCGTCTTCGGGAGCGAGATCGCGCGCGAGCAGGTGCGGATCGATGCGTCCGACGAGCACGTTACGCAACTCGGCGATGAGCGTGCGGATGAGCACTTGCATGTCCGTCCCCGCATCGCTTGCCTCGTCGACCGTGCCGAGCATCCGGGCCGCATCGCGCGCGATAACGGCATCGAGCAGCGTGCGCGCGTAGATGCGGCCGGTCACGCCGAAGGCAAGGTCGATCGTTTGCGCCGCAATCGGGCCGTCGGCAAATGCCGCAGCCTGTTCGAGCATCGTTAGCGCGTCGCGCAGTCCACCGTCCGCGCGATAGGCGATCGCCGACAGTGCTCCGTCGTCGATGTCGATCTTCTCGCCGGTTGCAACCTCGCGCATGCGCGCGATCATCACCGGAATCGAGATGCGTCGGAACGCATAGCGCTGGCACCGTGAAAGAATCGTGGGCGGCAGCTTCTCGGGCGCCGTCGTCGCCAAGATAAAGACCACGTACGGCGGTGGTTCTTCGAGCGTTTTCAGAAAGGCGTTCGCGCCTTGGTCCGTCAGCATATGCGCTTCGTCGATGATATAGACTTTGTTGCGCATCGAGCTCGGCGCGAATTTCACCGCGTCGCGCAGCGCGCGAATTTCGTCGATTCCGCGGTTACTTGCCGCGTCGATTTCCAATACGTCCATCGCCGTGCCGTTGAGGATGGCCAGACAGTTTTCGCACGTGTTGTCAGGCGTGGGGGTTGGGCCGAGCACGCAATTGATGCAGCGCGCGAGAATTTTTGCGGCGGAGGTTTTACCCGAGCCGCGCGGACCGGAAAACAGATACGCGTGCGCGAGCCGGCCGCTTTCTAAGGCGCTGCTCAGCGTTCGGACGACCGCATCTTGGCCTACGAGATCGGAAAATGTTTTGGGGCGCCAGGTTCGATAGAGGGACACGTTCCAAGAGTTAGACGGCGGCGTTTAGGCCAGCCTGCCGCCGGGTAGAATCTTTTCTGAGCCGCTTCGCGTTTAACAAGAAGCGGTGATTCTTCGTCATCCGAAACGACAAAGTTTAAGGCAGGATCACAGTGGAGTTACGGGCTGCGCTTCGAGAGAAGTTCGGATTCGATTCGTTCCAACCGGGCCAGGAGGAGGTCGTCCGCCGCGTCGTGGACGGCCAAGATACCCTTGCCATTTTGGCCACGGGGGCGGGCAAGAGTCTAACCTACCAGCTACCCGCCTTGCTGCTCGACGGAACGACAGTCGTCGTCAGCCCGCTCATCGCACTGATGAAAGATCAACTCGACATGCTCAAGCAGCTCGGCGTCACCGAGGTGTTGGCACTCAACTCCACGCTCTCGGAAGATCAAGAGGCCGCGGCGATGGCCCGCATCCGCGAAGGCAACATCAAGATCGTCTTCGTCACGCCGGAAAAATTGGAAGACGAACGTTTCGTTTCCATCTTGCAAGGGTTGCACGTGCCCCTGTTCGTCGTCGACGAAGCCCACTGCATCAGTCATTGGGGCCACGACTTCCGCCCCGCCTATCTCGCGCTTGGCCACATCATCGAGAAACTCGGCAAACCGACCGTGTTGGCCTTAACCGCTACCGCCACGCCTGCCGTACGCGAAGATATTCTCGCGCAACTCGGCATTCCGCACAGCAAACCGATCGTCAAGGGTTTCGACCGGCCCAACCTCGTGTACGAAGTTCGGCGCGCGGAGAGCGAAGGCGACAAGTTCAAGATTCTGCGCTCGCTTTTTAGCGAAGGCCGCAGCCTGGAAGGCACCGGCATCATCTACACGGCTACGATTAAGAACGCGCTCGAGGTGCAAAAATATCTGCACGATTCGCTCGATATTCCGGCCGCCGTGTATCACTCCAAGCTGCAAAAGCAAGACCGCGTCTCCGTACACGAACTCTTTATGGACGAGTCGATTCGCGCCGTCGTGGCAACCAACGCCTTTGGCCTGGGCATCGACAAACCGAACATCCGCTTCGTCATGCACTACGATCTGCCGGGCTCGGTTGAGGCGTACACGCAAGAAGCCGGCCGCGCCGGCCGCGACGGCGAACGCTCGCGTTGCATCCTGATTTACCGGATGAGCGATACGCGCGTGCAAAACTACTTCTTAACCGGCAAATATCCCAACATCGAAGAGGTGCAAAAAGTCTTCGGCACGCTGGAATATTTCGCGACGCAGGACGGCGGCGTTTCGCTCACGGACATGCGCAAAATTTCGCAGTTGCCGCTGACCAAACTCAAAGTCATCCTCGCGTTGCTCAAAAAATCCGGCTTCATCGAAACCAAGACGCGCTCCAAGTACGTACTCACCGACGACGCCCTCAAGAACCGCGAACTCGTGTTGAACTTGGCGAATTACGACACGAAAAAGTCTTACGACCAGAGCAAACTTGCGATGATGCTGCAATACGCGGAGACCACGTCCTGCCGCCGGCGTTTTATTCTGAACTACTTCGGTGAAGATTACGACGTGCCCAACTGCGGGGCGTGCGACAACTGCCTGCGCGGCTATAGCGAGGTCACCTCATCCGGATTCCGGATCGCCGACATCGTCTATCATCCTAAGTGGGGACAAGGCACTGTGGAACGAACGGAAAAAGACCTCGTTACCGTCCTATTCCCGACCGTCGGATATAAAACGCTGCTGGCCTCGGCGGTCAGCCGCGAAGCCAAAATCGCTTAGCGGAGGAAGTTCTGCACTCTGGGTTCACAAAAGCTGCGGTCATCGCGGCCGGCGTGTTTGCTGCATGCGCCGCGGGCGCATTTGCGCAGGTCAATCCGCCGGTCAATCCGCCCGTGCCGCCGCCGACCAGCGCCCCATTGGGAAGTCCGGCGCCGCTCGGTTCGCCTGCGCCCTTGACCTCGCCGTCTGCGGCGCCCGCAGGCGCTCCGGCTACGCCCGTTCCCATTACCGCCGACCCGCAGTCGGGTGCCGTCGCAGTCGGGGGATCGGCCCAAATCCATCTCATCGGGATCTTCGGCGCGGCGTCCGTCGTCGTCATCAACCCCCAACTACTCGCGGCCACCATCGATCAAGGCACCCGCACGTTACTGCTCTCCGGGCGCGCCGCCGGTGGAACCGCCGTGCACATCGTTGATGCGCGCGGTGCGACGCTCGATCTTCCCGTCCGCGTCGCCTACTCCGCGGGTGTGATTTCGCCGGGAACCGTCCTGCATATCACGGGCGATCCCGCATCGCCGGCTTTTCTGCGCTCGATTGCAGCCGAGGCCGCAGCGAAGCTCGCGCGGCCGCGTCCGGGCGCCAGCGTCATCGCCCCGCCGGACTTTCCCGTGCCCGGCGCATTGCCGCAAGACAACGTCGCCGACGTGAGCGTCCCGGTCATCATTCAAGGCAACGACATGTTTTCGGCGACCGGTAACACGCTGGTGCGCATCTACAACGATGCGACCCCGCGCATCTCGCCCGATGCGTTGCTCGTGAGCGATTATCCCGAACGCCTCACCGAGAACGGCGAACTCTTCACAAGCGACCTCAAACGCGACAAACCCTCGCGCTTCCTGTACTTTCATTACAATCCGCCCGGACAGCCCGGACGGCGCATCGTGCTGCGCGCGCAGAATTTTTCAAACGAACCGGCCGTCGTGCAATTTATCAGCGGCAGCGCGGGGGATCCGAACGAACTGGCTTCCGGCCACGACGCTACGGAACGTTTCCTGGTCCGGCTCGTGCAAAACGAAGGCTCGCTCATCACGATCCCGCCGAACGCCAGCCTCAATTTGGTCGAACAGGATCTGCCGCCCACGTTCGTCGTGAGCAATCTTTTGCAACTGCGCGTTCTGAGCGGTGCGAACGTGCATTTAACGCTGTTTGCGCAAAATGCGACCGACGATCCGACAGCGCCGCTCGGCGCGGATACGTTGCTTACGAGCAAAGTGCGGCACGCGCGCGGCATCTACAAAATTCCGAATTTCAAATACGAGACGCTCTGGAATACGACGGACGCGTACCTTGAGTTGCCCATCGGTCAAATTCCGGTCCCAAACCAGTTGGAAGGCGAAGCGCTCTCCGGCGACTACGGCGTCATGCAATCGTTTGTGGTGAAAATTCAGAACCCCACGCGTGCGCCGCAAGCCATTGCGATTTACGAAAATCCGCGCGGCGGACGTGCGACCGCGACATACCTCATCGACGGCGTCCTCGTGCGTTCGCACGGCGTTCCGCCCTTTTCACGCTACAAAGTCCGGCAATACACGGTTCCCGCACGCGGATACATTCGGGTAACGATCCACACCATTCCCGAGGCGGGATCGAGCTATCCGCTGCGGTTGATTTTTGCGCCGGACGACGGCAGCGTCGCACCCGGCGGCCCCGGCTCACCGATTTACTAACGGTCCTCCAGCGCGTCCGCGTACACCGCCCGGAGTTGCACGATCGAAGCGGCCCAAGCGAAGCGCCGGATCGCGCCCTCGCGGGCGGCATGCGCATCTTCGTTCGCGGCGACGCGGCCGTTAAGGATCGTATTGAGCTGCTGCGCCCACGCATAGGTGTCCGTTGGCGGCAGACAAACCGCATGCTCGCCGACGATCTCGGGAAGCGAACTCGCGTTGGACACCAGTAGCGGAACGCCGGCGCACATCGCTTGCGCGGCCGCATATCCGAATCCCTCGTACGTCGACGGCACGACGGCCACCGCGGCGCGGGCGTATAAAGCGAGCAATTCTTTTCGCGAAACATATCCACGCCAGTCGATGCGTTCGCTAACGCCCAGGGCGGAAGCGATGTGTTTGCAGTGTGCCTGGTAGGGTGTCGGCGGGCCCGCAACGACTAAGCGGACATCGGGCGCGAGGTCGGCTAGCGCGCGTACGACGACGGCGAGATTCTTGCGCGCTTCAACCGTTCCGACGGCGAGTATGAAAGCCGGCTCGTCCGGCCGGCGTACGAGCGCGCAATAGTCACGCGCGACGCCCGGGTATACCACGCTCGCGCGGTCGCACTCAGTGCCGAGAAACTCCAGCAATTCACCGCGTGAGAACGCGCTGTCGACCACGATGCGCCGCGCCCGCCGGTATCGCGCGAGTGAAAACGTGCCGAAATAGTAGCGGGCATACCGGCGCGTGTGCCGTTGCGCGCGCAACCATGCGACGTCATGGACCGTGACGACCGCCGGCATTGCGCCGAGCAGCGGCATCGTCCCGGACGTGCAGTGCAGCAGATCGGCGCCGCTCTGCCGCGCGGCCAGCGGCAGCAACAGCTGGTCCCACACGATCCGCCGGTCGAAGCGCCAGGGATCCAAACGCGGCTCTCGCAATTCGGCGACGTCGACGCCGGCTTCCCGCAGCCCCGCAACCAAACCCGTTACGTACTCTCCGATTCCCGTTGCAGTGCCGAGCGCGAGTTGCGCGTCGACTGCAATCTTCATCGCATCGCGCGTTCCAACGACGCCAGCATCTCCGCATTCGGATCGATCGCACGGCTGCGTTGCGCGAATAGTTGCGCGGTTGCGCGGTCTCCGCTACGCAGCGCCACCAATCCTAATCCCGCAAGCGCATCGGCACTCGCCGGATCGACGGAAAGACATCGTTCGAAGTAACTGCGCGCAACGCGATAGCGCTGCAGCGCGATGGCCTGCGTTCCGGCTGCAAGTAAATACTTTTCGGAAAACGGCGCGAGCGTAAGCGCCCGCCTGTAGTCCGTCAGCGCCGCTTCCGATAGGAGCAAACGGGCGGCTAATTCTCCGGAACGCCAATAACTTTCCGCGACGAGATCCGGATGCGTCGGTGTCGATGCCAATCGCGCGCGCGTGGCATTCTCCAAAGCGTACGCGGCGCGAACGTTCCCGGCTGCGGCAAGCCGTTCTACTTCCGCCCGCAAAGCGTCGACGTCGACGGCGTCGAGAAAATCTTGCGTCGCCGCGGCCCGGTCGCCGCGCTGCAACGCGATTTGCGCCAGAAATTCGCTGCGCGCCGTTGAGGGAGGGAGGCGTAACACGTGCTGCTGCGCCGCCGTCCAATGATGCTGCTCGATATCGGCGTCCACGAGCATCGACTCGACGAACGGCACCGGCAGCACGTGCTCGATCCGTCCGTAGATGGAAGCTCCGAGTCCGGGCGGCAAACGAGCCGGCAATGAAAACCGGCTAGCGGAACTCGAAAATACCGCGGCTGAAGCAAATTGCAACACGGCTAAGAGCGCGGCGCACGCGAGGGCCGCCGTCATCCACAAGCCGCGCACTCTAGGCCTTAGAATTTGACGGTGAAGTTGAGATCCGCGCGATTCTGCGTGAGATTGGCGGTCGGCAACAGGCTGTCGCGATACCGGAACTGCTTAGCTGAAAACGTAATCGCGCTTGAAGTGCGCGGAATGGCGTAGGTCAAATTTCCGAGATAGAAATCTTTGCGGCCGTCGATATTTTGTCCGAGCGCGCTGTAGGAACCGGTGTAAAACTGCGTGTTGTACTGCAGGTTTAACCGCAGGTTGCGCGCGAGCGGCACAGCGGCGGCAGCATTCAGCGAACGCCGCGTCACATCCACCACGTTCGGATTAAAAGCCGCGGGCCCCAGGCCCGGCGGGGCCGCGAGGATTTGCCCCGGATCGGGGCCTTGCGCTTGCGGATCGTACGGGACGTAACTCGATGCCGTTGCATCGTTACGCAAAATGTGCTCGTACGAGCCGCCAAGATTCAGCGCGATGGGCCGGCCGAGCGCGCGTACGTCGAACGTCGTTCCGGCAGAGATCCGGTCGTCGGTGGCGCGGCCGCTCCCCGCCGTGCTGAAGTTGCTTCGCGTCAACTCTTGCAGACGCGCGGCGCTGAAATTGCCCTGCACGGTCGCCGCACCGATGCGCACGGGTGCGGAGAGCTCTACTTTGAGTCCCTGCGTGTTGGGGACGTACGCCGAGAACGACGCGGGTGCCGCATCTTCAAATGGGTCGAACGCCGGATAGCCCGGGGCGGTAAACGTTGCCACGCCGGCATCATGCGGCGCGAGGGTCGGCGGTGGTTGCGGCTGCAGCCCGGCAGTTGCCGCGCCGAAGAATCCGCCGGAAACCCGCGGTCCGTCGACAAAATTCGGGCCGACGGTTTGATACTGAACGCTGGCAAGTACCGAGCGCACGTGGAATTTGATTCCGGCGACGAGCGCGTTATCAAAACGCGACGCGGGCGCGAAGGCAATATTCGTAATGCTGCTCGCCGAACTCGCGGCTTCGGCGTACACGGCCGGCCGCAGTCCGCTACGGGAGAGCATCGGTACCGACAGATCCATTCCGAAGACGGTGTTGCTGACCAAACCGCTTGCCGCGCTCGAGCCGAAGATATGATTGTACGTAACGCCGATACTCGCATCGGGCGCATTGCGCAGGCGTTGGGAAAAGCGGCCCGTGACGACGTTGCGCGGACCGAACTCGATATAGCTGCCGGTTTGGGGCGCGAGCGCGAACGAGTTTTCGTCAAGCGAAGACGGGCCGGCCGCGACGCCGGGAGTATAATAGAAATTACGGTCCATCCGCGCGACGGAGAAATAGAAGTCGCTTAAGCCGTTCGCGGTTCCCGAAAATGAAACGCCGCGCAGAAGCGGCTGAATCGGCGAGCGCGCTCCCAGAGCGAGGCCGGCGATGGAATTCGGATGCTGCGAAAGCGTGCCGGCTTGCAGCGCAAAATTTTGCAGATGCGCCGACCCCGGCGCGACGACCTCAAGGGTCGTACCGCGATCGGTCGCCGCCGAGAATTCTCCCGTGATGCGCAGACTGCGCGCCGCTTGCGTGCGCTTCTCTAACGATGCTCTACCTTGCGATACACTTTGATCGCGCACGCCGAGCAAGTCCAGTTCGTTGTGAAACTCGTTGCTCAATGCCGCGACGCGCGCTTCGTCATCTTTCGATGCGCCGGATGCTTGCACTCTTGCAAGCGCGCGCGCGGTAAGAAGCGCCATCTCGGCGCGCGAGAGCTTTCCCGAAGGCATACCTTGGATCACGCCGTCGGCGCTAAGACTGCGTATAACCCCCGCCCAATCGGCGGTGGCGGGGGCGGCAATGGCAAGACCTCGCAGCGCAAGCAGCGCTGCCATAACCACGAGCCCGGCCCGAGCGTTCATCTCTCCCCTTGTTGCGATAAAGTGAGGCAATTACATATATCGACCGAAAGGCCAAGACGTTACAGCCGGCCGACGGCAGTTTTATCTATTATGGCCCCGCGAAAAGCCTTTATAACGTCCCGGAATGCCCAAATTTAACCGGGAACCAGTCCTTCGAGATACCGGCGGGCGATCAGAACCGCCGCATAATCGTCGATCGGACCGGGCGGAAGCTGCATTCCCAGGGGCACGAGGCGCCTCCATCCACGCGGAGGGTGCTCTTTAAAGTACAGGATCCGGGCCAAAAGCGTCGTTTCCCGCTCGTCGACAAAGTGGACGGGCAAGGCAAGGCGCTCGAGGGTCCCGGCAACGGTCCCCGCATGCGTTCCGCCCCCGAGCGCGACGGCCCCGATTTCAAATTCGGCTGCGAGGGATTTCACGCGGTCGAGCAGGGTGGCCAGGGGCTCGATGCCCTGGGTGATCGATTCTCCCCGCTCGCCGACGATCGCAAACCCGGCTTTATGGGTGCCGGGGTCGATCCCGAGGATCATCACGGTTTTTTCACCAGCACGATGTTCGCCGGAACCACTCCCATATCGGGAACGATGTTCTCGCCCGCGCGCGCGATGAGCCGGAATTGCCCACGATTCGTCCGCAGGCGGGCTTGCATCTCGTCGCCCTGCAGTTTGGAGAGGTTGAAGGCGACGTTAGTTGCCAGCGGCCCCGGAATGCCGTTACCGAACGCCTCCTGGGAGACTTGCTGGCGCAACCGGTACAATTCGAATTGCAGATCGAGTTTCGGATTGGCTTGAACGATAATTGCCGAAATATCTTGG
>JALZBM010000075.1 GCA_030947385.1 Vulcanimicrobiota bacterium | reverse complement strand
CCACCATTAAGGGAACCCAGCTTTGGCGCGCCGGCGCATCAAACGATTGCGCGATGGCGTTCCCCATCGAGATCGCGATAATGCCCCAGATGTTGATGTGGCCGACCGTCGTCAGCACCGCGAGAAGCAATGCTAGGATCGAGATCGCCGTGTTCGTTGCGAACAGCACGCGCCGCCGGGGTAAAGTGTCGGCGACGACGCCCGCAAACGGCGAGAACAAAATCACGGCGATCGCACGGCCCGCACCTAAGAGACCCAGTGAGAGTGCCGCTGAGGACGGCGTGCCGGCGAGTTTTACAATAAAGTATCCACTGGCAGTGAATTGCATCCACGTTCCGAGGTTTGAAATGAGCAAACCCGTCCACAGCAACCTGAAGTCGCGAAATTTTAGCGCGCCGAAAACGGCCGGCGACCGTTTGGGAAGCGCCTCTTCCGTCACTGCCACATGCTTACCGCGGCCGCAATCAACGCGCGCGCCCGTTCCGGGCCGAAGTGCGCCGTATCGATCGACAGGTCGTAGTAAGACGGGTCGCCCCAATCGACATCGTAGTTCTCGCGCATGTGCGTGCGGCGCGCCTTATCGATGCGATCGACCTCGGAGGTGGCCGTCTTCTGGTCTACGTTTCCCGCAGCGATGATGTGCGCGATGCGCCAGGCTCTCGGCGCGTGCATAAAAATGCGCAGCACGTCGTCACGCCGGCCGAGGATCGCGTTCGAACCACGCCCGAAAAGAACCACGTTTCCTGGTTCGGCAAATTCACGAACCGCTTGCGCGACGGCTTTTCGGAGGTCCTGGTCGAACGATGCCGTCGTTTCGGTTGCGGATGCGAGTTCGGGTGTGCCCGCTTCCAAACCGAAAATGAGCCGCTCTCCAAGGTTGCGGCTCGTGTCTTCGGATGCGTCGACGACGTCGGGAGAGGTTTGCAGCCGTTTTGCTACGACGACGGGCAGTTCTTTATCGATGAAACGGAATCCGAGTTCCGCTGCCGCAGCGCGGGCGATTTCGTGCGCGCCACACCCGTACTCGTTGGAAATCGTAACGATCGTGCGGCTCGCCATGCCCCGGGGTTCGAGCGGGGAGCATAACGCTCCCCGTTCGCGCGAAGGATCCTAGTAGTGGCGCGGGGGCGAGGACTGACGGCGCGCGGTCGAGACGGCAACGCTGACGTTCGAACCGGCGGCGATGTTCACGTTTTCGCGGCTGTTCTTCGCATAGAGGTATCCACCGGCAGCGCCGGCGAGGGTACCGAACGTTTTGCCGCCGCCACCGTGGCCGAGCAGGCTGCCGACAACTGCGCCGGCGATAGCACCGACGGCTTCTTTACCGGCATTGCTTTTCGTGGTCATGTTCGCGTTGGAAACGTAGCCGGTTGCGGCATAAACGTTGCCCGACCGCGTGTTGACTTTGTCGATTTGCAGTTCCAATTTGCCGGGCGTGCCTTGTCCGGCGCGCTGCACGCTCACGACGTGCCCGTAAATCGTGGCTCCGTTAATATTGTAGTTTGAGCTATGCGCGTTGGAGATGGTGAACGTTTGGCCGACTTGCGCGTTCTGCGAATTGATGTCTTGATCCAACGTTCCATTTAAGGTCGTTCCGGGCGAAACTTGCGCGAGCGCGATGGCCGGAATAAATGCAAGGGTGAGCGCGACGGCGCTGGCGCGTAAGGTTTTTATCATAGAAAATTCCCTCCTCGGGTGCATGACGAAACGGACCGGGCGGCCCTATCGCCCTAGTGTGTACCCACTTTTCGCGGGCTCGCTCATTCTCACTTGACGGACCGCCGTTACCGGCGGTCGAAGGCCGGTGGAGAATGCCTATTATTCAAACGACGGATCTCGGCAAAACGTTCAGATCGGTCAAACGCGAGTCCGGGCCGGCCGGCGCGTTACGCACTCTTTTCAGCCGCACGTACGTGGATAAAGTCGCCGTCAACAATATCAACATGTCCCTCGAAGCAGGCGAGCTGGTCGGGTATATCGGTCCCAACGGCGCGGGCAAATCGACCACCATTAAAATGTTGACGGGCATTTTGGTGCCGACTTCGGGCCGGATCGAAGTTGCGGGCCTCGTGCCT
The DNA here is from genome assembly GCA_030947385.1 of Vulcanimicrobiota bacterium. Taxonomy (GTDB): domain Bacteria; phylum Vulcanimicrobiota; class Vulcanimicrobiia; order Vulcanimicrobiales; family Vulcanimicrobiaceae; genus JACRUB01. The sequence goes on along the minus strand of JALZBM010000075.1, from coordinate 7,415 downwards.
TATCAAGCGCGTCAAGAAAATGCGCGCAATATCGGCGTCGTTTTCGGGCAGCGCAGCCAGCTCTACTGGGATTTGCCGCTGATCGAGTCGTTTGAATTGTTGCGGGCGATTTATTCCGTCCCGCGCGACCGCTATCGCACCAATATGCTGCGCTTTCGCGAAATGCTCGAGATGGATGAGTTCTTGAAGACGCCGGTGCGTCAACTCTCGCTTGGCCAACGCATGCGCGGCGACTTCGCGGCCGCCATGCTGCACGACCCGAAGATCGTCTATCTCGACGAGCCGACCATTGGTCTGGACGTCGTCGCCAAAGAAGCCATCCGCGGTTTCATTAAGAGCATCAATCAAGAACGCGGCACGACAGTTATTTTGACCACGCACGACTTGGCCGATGTCGAACGTCTTTGCCGCCGGATCGTCCTGATCGACACCGGCACCATCATTTATGACGGCCAGATCGAACGTATCAAAGAACAGTACGGCACGCACCGCACGCTCTCGATCACTTTAGCCGAACCACGGCCGAACGTCGACCTCCCCGGCACCGAACTGATTTCCAACGAAGGTGCGATCGCGCGCTTTCGCTTCGACCGCAACCGCGTTCGCGCCGACGAATTGATTCGTGAAGCCATGCAGCGGTACGACATCACCGACGTGTCGATCGAGGAACCCGAACTCGAGTCGATCATCCGCCGCATCTACGTTGAAGGCTACGACGACCCATCGATAAAAGGTCCGCGCGAGGGAGTTCCATGATCGTTTCAAATAATTCGAAAAAACCGCACATTCACGGTTCCGCATACGTCGCTCCGAATGCTATCGTCAGCGGCGACGTCACGATAGAGGAGGGCTGCGCCGTGCTTTTCGGCGCGGTCATTACCTCCGAAGGCGCGCCCGTCGTCATCGGCGCCAATACCGTCGTGATGGAAAACGCGGTGCTCAAAGCCAGCGGGGGTTCGGCGATTGCCTTCCCGTTAACCGTCGGAGAGAGCTGCATTATCGGCCCCGGTGCATACGTGGTCGGGGCCACCATCGAGCCCGGCGCCTTCATCGCCGCCGGCGCGAAAGTGTTTAACGGCGCGGTAGTCGAGCAAGGCGTCAGCGTCGCGCTCGGCGCGATCGTGCACATCAACACGCACGTACGGACGGGCCAGCACGTTCCCATGCAGCATATCGCCTACGGCGACCCCGCCGCGATTCATCCGCCTCGCGAGGCGCAACAGGTTGCGGATCAGATGAATTTCTTCGAGAGCGTTTTCAATTTACCGGACTCGCAAGACGTGCGGGCTCAAGCCGCGGAAAGCTATTCGAAATTTTTGCGCAAATCGCACGCGCAGGATGCCGCGATCGCTCAACCGCAGAAGCAAGAGCCGCCGAAGCGAGTCTCCAAGCTCGCGCCCGAGCCGCCGCCCACGCAGTCGGCCGATGTCGGCAAAGTCGTCGACGTCATGTTTGCCGAACTCGAAGAAGCGCGGTTGCGGCGCGAAACGTCGATTCAAAAAGAGAAACGCGGCAAAAAATAGCCCGGATGAACTCCCTGGAACCCTACATCGAATTCGCGCATAAAGCGTTCGCACGCGAAGCGACCTACCGGATGGAAGTCTTTACCGAAGTCGGCTCCCTGGTTATCCGCGTGTATTTGCTGCGCGCGTTATGGACCGCGCTCTACGCACAAAATGTCGCGCCGATGGGGCTGCCGTTGCATTCGATGATTACCTACGCAACGGTCGCACTGTTGATGTCGTTAATTTTGGAGGTGGACGGCACCCGCTCGATCCGGGAAAAAGTCCGGGAAGGCACCATCGCGACGGACTTAATGAAACCGATCAGCCTGCCGCTCTATTTCTTCAGCGACGGCGTCGGACAGACGGGTCTGCACGCGCTTCTCGTGATCCCGTCGATTCTTTTTGCTCTACTGCTCGTGCACGTCGACGTTCCGCCTCTGCCCGTCTTTTTGGCATTCCTCATGTCTTTTGCGCTCGGTTACCTGGTGAATTTCTTTCTAAACTTCTTGATGAATACGATCTCGTTTTGGACCCTTGAAACGTTTGCGATGCAACTCGTCGTGCGCTGGGTCTCGGACCTGTTGAGCGGCCAAATCATTCCCTTGAGCTTTTTCCCCGGTATCCTCGGGCGGATCGTTTTTGCGCTTCCCTTCGCCGCCATTTACTCTACGCCGCTACTGATCTACGTTGGGATTATCAAACCGCCGCAATACGCGCAGTATTTCCTCGCGCAGGCGTTGTGGGTCGTATTGTTCGCCGGTATCGCCACGGTCGTATGGCGAGCCGCCGCCAAACGCGTCGTCATCCAGGGTGGCTAAAGCCGCCTACATCCACATCACTTCGTCGACGAAACACCACTTCCAATCCTCTCCGGGTTGATGCGACCTCATGATCGGGTGTTTGCTTGCGTGAAAGTGCTTGGTCGCGTGCGTGTTCTTCGATGAATCGCAACAGCCCACGTGCCCGCATTCCAAGCACAGGCGAAGGTGCACCCACTCATCACCCATCTTGAGGCACTCTTCGCATCCGTTCGCGCTCGGCTTCAGGTCGTGGATGTGATCCAAGTGCGTGCAGTTTTCCATTACGCAGCCACCGTATCCCACATCACGATCTCGCCCGACCCGCGCAATTCGAGCTTCGTGAGGTCGTACGTTTTCAGTGCATCGCCTTTTTGCAACCGCACCATTTTTTCGAACTCACCCTCGATCGAAATCTCACCGTCCGCCACGAAAATAAATCCAAACCGTTTCGGCTCGAATACGTGCCCCAGAGCTGCGTCTTCTAAGCGCGCGACGCGCAAGCTTGCATTCTGCGTTAGCGGGACCGGCGCACCCGCGACTCCCGGCTGGCCGCTCGCAACGAGCAGCCATGTATTGCGACGGTCTTCCCGCGCAAAGTCGTGCTGTCCGTACGTCGGCTTAACCCCGGCTTTTCCGGGGAGCACCCACATCTGCACGAGATGCAACGGTTCGGTGGGCGATCCGTTTACTTCCGAATGACGGACTCCGGTCCCCGCACTCATAAACTGCACGCCTCCGTCTTTGACGGTGCCGCTGTTGCCCATGCTGTCCGTATGTTCCAGAGCGCCGTGCAAAACGTAGGTAATGATTTCCATGTCGCGGTGCGGATGCGCGGGAAAGCCCTGCCCCGCCGCGATGGTGTCGTCGTTGAATACGCGCAGCGCCCCCCAGCTCAGATTCTGCGGATCGTAATAATCCGCAAAGCTAAATGAGTGATAGGCGTCTAACCAGCCGTGATCGGCATGGTAGCGTTCGTGCGAACGTTGAGTAATAAAAGCGGGCGAGGCAATCGTGGCGCTGTTCATAGGGTCCTCCACCTCCTACAACCCGCGGTGGGTTGCAGGCGTTGCCGCCGCGGTGCGCCGCTGCGCGATCCGGCCGAGCAAAAGAAGAAAATACAGCATGCCGCGCTGGCCGCCTAGCGTCGCAAGCAGCTCGTCCACGTTTATATCCGGATTTTCGCCGAGTACGCGAAGACTCGCCGCCACACCGGAGTCTTTGAGCGGAAATACATCCAAACGCCCGAGTCCGCGCAAAAGCACGACCGTCGCGCTCCACGCGCCGATGCCACGCAGTTCGGCCAGGCGCGCGGCAGCCGCTTCGCTCGGCAAAGCGTCCAGCACCGCTTCGTCCACCGCACCGCGCAGAACGGCCGCGGCAACCTCGTGCAACGCGGTAACTTTATTAACGCTCAAACCCGCGGCCCGCAGCGTTTGGACGGGCGCCGCTGCCACTGCCTGGGGGCTGGGGAACGCGTACATCGCCACGCCATCGATCGTGCGCGGCATTGCGAGCGCTTCGACCGTACGCGCCATGATGGCACCGGCAGCGTGAATGCTAATCTGCTGGAAGACAATCGAATGACACAACGCCTCCCAAACGCCGGGATACCGGGGAGGTTTGACGCCGCGCAGGGCGCGCGCGAGCCGGTCGAGCCACGGAACTCCCTTGACGTTGCGATACCAAGGCCGCAAGTCGACGGCCGTACCGAGCATGCGCTGGATCACCGGAGCGAAACGGGCTGCGGCTTTCGTCTCCGCTTCGAACAGCAGCGCATCGGTGCGAATTTGGGTGACGCGCACGAGACCGGAACCGCGCGAATCCGCCAATATCCGCATGTAAGCGCCATCCTCACAAATACGATCGACAACGTTGTTGCTGAGGCGGCGCAAGGCCTCGGCGGTGAGGTCCAAGCGGAACGGCGTCACGACGGGAAGTTCGCAAGAGAATCGGACCTTCAGTTGAACTCACCATTCGACATGCTTGCAGTCAGGCGATAATGCTCGCAACGTACAAACAGTATTGGCGCATCAACTATTTGACGATGCTCGAGTACCGCGCAAACTTTTTTATGTGGCTCGGATTTACGATCGCCTATCACGGAACGGCCATCGGCGCGCTGTGGATCACGCTGCATCAGTTCCCGTCGATGAACGGCTGGAATTTTCCACAAATGGCCTTCTTGTACGCACTCTGGATGCTTGGGCACGAAATCCATAACACATTTTTCTTTACGGTCGTCAGCGTTCCCGAATACGTGCGCGAGGGACGGTTCGACCGGTTTCTGGTCCGTCCGCAGGACACGCTCTTTCAAGTGCTTACCGTCCCTTCGCAAATCATTCCGGACGGCTTAACGCTCGCGATCGTCTACTTCGTCATCGCGACCCGCTACGTCGGTATCAACGTCGACGCGGCATACGTTACACTCGTCCCGTTGGTGGTTATCGGCGGCGCGCTGATCGATTTAGGTATCTCCCTTGCGATCGCCACGGTCTCGTTTTGGTTCATCCGCATCGATACGCTGCGCTGGGTTATCATGTCGCTCGAACAGGAATTCACGCGCTACCCCATCACCATTTACACCCGCCCCGTGCGACTGATTCTCGCTTTCGTGCTGCCGTTCGCATTTATGAATTACTTCCCGGCCACGTTCTTCTTGCATAAGGCGGAGACGGGCTTATCGCTTTCGCCGTCGGTCGGATTGCTGACGCCCGCCATCGGGGTTGCTTGGCTGGCAGTATCGTACGCCTTTTGGCGAATTGGGTTGAACCACTATCAGGGAACGGGGAGTTAGCGTGAACCGCAATTCATTTATCGCCGGCACGACGGCCGCCGCGCTTGCTCCGCTCGCGCCGCATGTGGGCCACGCGGCCGAATTAAACGACGCACTTTTGCACTCGATTGCACGCATCCCAGGGACCGTCGGCGTATACGCCCGGACGATGGCACCCGGGCCTGCCGTGTTCGCCTACAACGCGCACGAATCGTTCCCGGCGGCTTCGACGATTAAGATGCTCATCATGCTGACGGCCTTTCGCGCCGAGGACCGCACACCGGGCGCCATGCAGCGCACCGTAAGGATTCATGGATCCGATCTCGTCGGTGGCTCGCCGTTTCTTGCAATGGCGCGCCGCCGAACCTTTACGGTCGGGCAACTGATCGGACCGATGATCCAACTGAGCGACAACAGCGCCTCAAATGCGTTGATCACGCACTTCGGTTTTGAAGCGATTAACGCAAACGCGCACCGGGCCGGACTTCTGCGCACGCACCTCAAACGTCACTTTTTAGATTACAGCGCGATCGTGCTGCATCACGAAAACGTTACCACCGCGGCGGATATGGCGATGCTGTTGTATCAACTCGAGCGCGGTTCGCGCGAAAGTCTGGATACCGTTGCAAGCGCCACGGCGTGCCGCCGCATGATAAAGATAATGCTCGGGCAGACGGATCGCGATAAGATTCCCGCTGGTTTGCCGCGCGGCGTTCCCGTCGCAAACAAGACGGGCGAAATCGACGGAGTGCGCAACGACGTCGCTATCGTCGATCCGCTCGGAGACTCGCCTTTCGTCCTCACGGTGCTCACGAAAAATCTTTCAGATTATTCGCGCGCACTCGCGGGCATCAACCGCATTTCCGGCGCGGTCTACGCCCGCGTCGCAAACACGAACGCGTAAAATCTACGGCGTTCTGCTAGACGGTCTTCACTTGGCGGACGTTTTGGGTTCGACGGCAACGCTTTCCATCGCATCGCCCCGCCGGATTTTATCGACGACGTCTTGACCTTCTTGCGTATAGCCGAAAACCGTATACTGTTTGTCGAGGAAACGCGCGTCATCCAGACAGATGTAAAACTGAGACCCGGCGGAGTTGGGGTTGGCCGAGCGGGCCATGGCGACGGCGCCCTTGATATGCGGATTGTCATTGAACTCCGCATCGAGCTGATAGCCCGGACCGCCGGTGCCGTTTCCGTCCGGATCCCCGCCCTGAATAACGAAGCCCGGCTCTACCCGGTGAAAGGTCGTTCCGTCGTAGAAGCCGGCGCGAGCGAGTTTGATGAAAGCGGCCGAGTGCTGGGGCGCATCGTCGGGATAGAACGTGAACACGATATCACCCTTGGCGGTCGTGATACGCACTTGAGAATTGCGGGCCTCGTCGACGAGAGCGGTGAGTTCGTCGCCCGTCGGCGGCGTATGTGCCATAAATGTGGCCTTTCTGGCAAGGGCTTAATGGGCAACGGGCCGATTTGTTCGCCCGTAAGTAAAAGCCCTGGGGTGCGCTTGGCACGTTGGAAAATATTATTGTTTGAACTCCCTAGGCTGCGGTATAAATCCGGTAGGGATACATGATGATAGACGAGACGATGCGGAATCCAGACGTCGAATCCCAGGGGGGGCCCTCTTTAAAGGTGCGCATACCACCCAACGCGCGCTTTGGGAAGAGCGTTCGCGACGAGGTCGTTACCTTCGCGAACCGGCACGACATTTCGCGGACCGAGTTGGACGAATTCATCTTCGCGATCGGCGAGGCATTGGCAAACGCCATCGAACACTCCGGATCGGAGGACGTTATCGAAATCCGCTGCCGGATCGAAGGAAACAAAATTATCGCCACGGTGATTGATTCCGGAAAAGGCTTCGAATCTTCGAAAGCGCGCGAAGACGTGACGTTACCGAACGAATTCTCCGAGCGCGGCCGGGGCCTGCCGATTATGCAACGCTTCACTGACATTTTCTCAGTGAACAGCGTCCCCGGAAAGGGAACGGCCGTTGTCCTGGGCCGCTATCTCCGAGAGCCGGGTTCCGGTTCCCGATAAGTTATACTAGGCGGTAATGCAGAAAACACACCGCCTTCTTCTCGGCCTCAGCCTTACCGCCGCACTTTTCCCCACGCTCGCCGGCGCGGCTCCCCAAAAGCCGGATCCCCAAATCGCACAAATGGTTCGCGCCGTCTCGGCAAGCCGGCTTCGCACGTTTGACTCCGCGCTGCTTGTTTTTGGAACGCGCAATACGTTTTCGGAACGCTTGGGCGATCCTAAACGCGGCGTCGTCCCCGCGCGCGATTGGATTCGGGCCCAATTCGAGCGCATCGCGCTAACCAGTGGCGGCCG
>JALZBM010000074.1 GCA_030947385.1 Vulcanimicrobiota bacterium | reverse complement strand
CCTCAGCAGTGGTCGGGTCGATTCGGGAACGAATTTGCTCGACGGAATCCGCGGGGAATCCGCCTTTGGCCGCGTGTTCGCGAATTGCGTCTGCATCGGGAGCGTTGTAGATGCAATAAATTTTGTCGTCCGTAACAAAGCTCTCAACCCACTGAATCGAAGGCCCCATCTCTTGCAATACCCCGCAACTCTTTTGCGAGATGCCTTGCAGCTCTTTAGGCGAAAGCGCGCCCGCTCCCGGAATGTTGCGTTCGATCACAAACTTCGGCATGAATTCGGTCCTCCGGCACAATGTCATCACGCGTAAATTCTAAGAATAACACGCGACTTGCCGCCGGCAAACGAGGCTTTCGGCCTAAAAGGGAAGGCCGGCTACTGCCGGCCTTCTTCTCTGTCGAGTTCTTTGATTTTCGGATCGTTCCGCACGCGTTCGTTCATCTCGGCCACTTTTGCGGGGTCGGGCCGTACGCGTTCGTGAATCCATGTCGCGACGTCGGCGTCGGTGGGCGAGGTTCGAACGGCTTCCAAAAAGTCGTCTTCGGTGGTCCCGATCGTAGTGAAAAGCATTTGGTTGACGGGACAATCGCAGTAGAGGTATTCTCCGAGCGTGCCGGCGCTGTACGCGCGCGCCTTGTCGATTGCACGCGGCGCGAGCATGATGCCGTCAAGCTCTTCGAGGGGGCTACGTGGGGCTTGCTTGGTCAAGTCGAGCGCTGTTGCTGTTGTCATAAGTGCTAGTTTACCCGCAATTCATGAGAGTAAGCCGAGAAAAGGACCGTTTCACTGGCCGATTATCGCGTTGGTTTTGCCGGCGTTGAAGCATCCGAGGCCGTCGTGTAATCGTAACGCGGAGCTGCAGTGTAGCAGCGCCCCACCCATAGATTAGGTAGACCGCTTGAGTGGATGCCGGAAGCGATGCTCTCTAGGGCGGTGAAGGCGCTAGCGGGGGCGCGGTTCTAGAACGCGCCGACCCCTTTCGGCGAACCGACTCCGGTGACGTAGTCCCAACCAACAGGCGGAACGTCATGCAGCAACTTATAACGCGAATATAAGCGCGCCGCACTATTGCGGCCCGTAAAATCGTTTGCAAGCGCGTAGGCGGATGCAATAATCGGAGCGCCGACGCTCGTGCCGCCGAACACCATCCATCCGCCGGACTGGCCGGGCGGAACGAAACTGTCGTATGCGGCAACGCCGGATGCGGGGTCGGCCACGGCCGCTACGTCCGTCATAGCGCGGCCGCTGCATTTGAAATTCGCTTGCCACCAGGGTTTGGAAATGAACTGACTGCAACCACGTCCCGTGTTCTTCCAGCCCGAATTTTCGTTATAGGCGCCTTTGCCGCCGGTTAACACGGTGCCGCCGACGGCGGTAACGTAGCGCGACGCAGCGGGATACGTGGCGCCGATGCCGCTATCGCCCGACGCCACGGTAACTGCGATACCGACGTGATTAAAATGTTTTTCTTCGTTGATTTCGTCCGCCCACTCGGTTGCGGCGTAGCTGTTGCTCACGGTGTTCGCGCCTAACGTGACGGCCTTGTCGACGCTTGCGCCGAGGTCGTCAATGCTTGCGGAGTTTGCTTCGACAAGTAAGATGTTGCACGCGGGACAACTCGCTGAAACCATATCGACGTCGAGCGCAATCTCTTTGGCCCAGTTGACATCGGGAACCGGATACGATGCGGCGACGCCCGCTTGGTTAACCTTGCGAAAACAGCCGTTCCGCGACGTGCACGGCGTAAGCCCGAACGTCGTGCGATACACGGCCAGGTCGGCCTCGACCGTCGGGTCGTCATAGGCGTCCACGATCGCGACAGTGCGCCCGGCGCCGCCTGCCGGTAGATGGTACGCGGCGAGTAAATCTTTGGGAGCAAAGCCTTTGATCGTCAAGGGGTTCGCGTTCGGATTCGCGACCGGCGCGATATCGAGATTGAGAATTGCCAGGCACGAAGCTTGTCCAGGCGCCGCGGCTGCGCAGACGTTGCGCGACGTTCCGGGCAGTGCGCTTGGCGCGTCGCCGGGCAATGCGCTCGGTGCATCGCCGGGTAGCGCGCTCGGCGCATCGCCTGGCAGCGCGCTCGGTGCGTCGCCCGGCAGCGCGCTCGGCGCATCTCCGGGTAGCGCGCTCGGCGCGTCGGCGGCGGTCGCGGTGGCATCTAAGGCTGTCCGTCCGGAAAGAGCACTAGAACTCGGCGGCAAACCGAGCCGCGAGCTTCCACTTCCCGAACACCCTGCGAATCCGACGATGGCGACTATTGCCATCAACCGCCGTAATAGCATCAACCGAGCGCCCTCCAACAAAAGTCATTCTGCCCGCGCCGGGGCGTTTCTAACCGTCGACAACGTTAAATAATCGCAGCAGATATTTTTATCATGCCTTGCTATGAAGAAAGCCAGAGCTAAGGGCCAGTGCGATGGCTTCAATTCTTCCGCGGCAGCCGAGTTTGCGGCAGATCGATCGTATATGCACGTCGATCGTTTGCGGACTTCGGCCGCTCTCTAAAGCAATTTGCTTGCTGCTTGCTCCGGCCGCGAGCGCGCGCAAGATCGCGCGCTCGGCAGTCGTAAGCGTGCTCAAGCCGCCGCTTTGGCCGTGCGGAAACGGCAGCGAAGAAAGCAAGCTGCTTACTCCGCCCATCTCTTGCGCGCGCAGGCGTTCCAGGGCAGCGGCAAGTGCCGGTTTGCTTTCCGGATCGCGGCTAGAATTGTAGACCGCGCGCACCGCTCGCGCAAACATGCGCAACCGCACCATCGAGGGCTCAGCTGCGCCTTCGACCTCTTCAATGAGCCGGTGCGCGGCAATTTCCTTGCCGCGCAGCAATTCCGCTATGGCCAAAAACAAGGACGTGCGCAAAACGCGCGGCGAGGTTCCCGTCGAATCTTTTAGCACCGCATAAGACGCGAGCATAAATTCGTCGCCCTCGGCGCGCGCGTTGCTGGCAAGCGCGTAAACGGCGATCTCCGCGCACCGGAGTGCGCGGCGCTCGGCGTGCGCTGGAGCCGAATCTTTGAGTAAGCGGTAGGCCTCGGCAAAGTCGTTTCTCCACGCCGCGCGTAAGGCACGCGCGGGCAAAAGTGTTTCGACCACGGATTCGGGCAGCGTCATCTCAAGGGCTTCGATCTCGCCGTCCAAACGGTGCAATGCCGCTTCATTTCCGCGTTGCGACTCGATATCGTACACGCCAAGTAGAGCGAAAAGCTGCATTTGACGGCTGCCGCTTTTGCGCGCGCAGACTTCCAGGCTCTCCAAATAGCGCAGACTGGCAATTGGATCGTCGTCGACATCGTGGCTAATGTTGTGCAGCACCGTATACGCGCGCGCCGCAATTTCGTAGGCGCCTTCTGCCGTTGCAAGATCGATCGCACTGGTCGCGTATTGGGCTGCGCGTTTCGGGTCTCCGGTAAAAAACATCACGTACGCCGCCTGCTGATAGATTTTCGCGCGCAACACGGCATTGGGCGAACGCTCGAGAAGTGTGAGCGCCTGTTCTATAAAACGTTTTGCCGCTGGACCGTACTGCGCGCGCGTGTGCGCGGTTGCCAGCGTCGCGAGAATCGAGGCACGCAAGCTCACGTCGAGCGAGTCGTCGTTAGCATACGGCTCGAGCAAAGCGATCGCTTCTTCGCGTCCGGCGCGCACTAAGTCGATCGCGTACCGGTAGACGAGTTCGGCCCGCGTTTTGTGATTTTCGGCCAGTTCGATCGAGAGCAAGTAGCGCTGCTCGGCAATTTCGGTTTGGCCGCGGCGGGAGGCGAGCACGGCCTCCATGCCGAGCACGATAGCGTTACCGGCGCGGTGTTCGTCCGGCACGTCGCCGAGACACGATTCGACGATATCCGTCCGGCCACGATCCACAAGGTCAAAGCCGGACCGCGAGATCAACTCCAAAATTCCGCCAATTTCGTGCGCCTTACACTTTAAGCTCAGCGCTTCGGCGGGCCGGTTCAACTCTTCCAGCGTTTGTGCGGCAACGGTCAAGCATCCATTGTATACCGTGTCGCCTTGGGCGCGCAGTTCGCTTTCTAGAAACTCCCGGAAAAGGTCGTGATACCGGTATTCTTTTTCCGACGCCGCGTAGATAAAGCCGGCCTCGCGCCGTAATTCGGCAAGCAACTCCGAGGAATCGCCTCGCCGCTCGACGATGGCCAGATCGAGCGACGGGTAGACACACGTTCCAAGCAAAACGTTTTTCTTCTCGGCGCTCAAACGCTCGAATACTTGCTCCGCGAGATAACGGTAGATCATCTCGCGCGTTCCGTGCGTGAGTTTTTCAAGCTCGGAAATGCGCGTCGACCCGCGCATGCCGATCGAGAATGCCACCGGCCATCCGTCGGTGAGCCGGAGCAATTCTTGCGCCATCTCTTCATCGACGATGCCATCCTGCGCTGCCGCGAGCGCCTCGTCGACCGTGAACCGCAGATCGTCCTCATCAATCGGCGCATCCATCTTCTCGTACGCCATCCACGACCCGGCCGGGAGATCCAGCGGCGAGCGCGATGCAATCATCCAGCGAATATTCTCGTCGCTCATCTCGATGAGATCGCGCAAAAACGCGACGCTACGCGAATCCGGCGCGGCGTTATGCAAATCATCGATCACGACGGTTAACGGGCCGCGAAGATGTTCGAGCATCCAACGGGAGAGATCCCGGACGGGATCGGGTCCGGCCATGGCGCGTTCCTGCGCACTCGCAAACGAAGCGAGCGCTTGGGGCATCCGGCCTTCCAGCGCCTTGGCAAACGCGCGCACGAATTCGAAAAGACTCGTGTGGTCGGTGCGGACGTCGTACCGCACGTGGTCGACGCGCTCGGTTGTGAGGTAGTCGCTAAGCGCGACGCTTTTGCCGAATCCGGCGGCGCCGAAAATGGCCGTGACGGGGTACTGCGCGGCACGCGCAATGCGCGCAGTAATGCGCGGCCGCGTCAGTCGCGTACGGTTCAAGCGCGAACGCCCGGGATGACGTGACTCACGCGGACACCTTCGGCGGGTCGCTCGCTCAAGACTTCCCTCGCCCGCTTCTACCCAGTTTTGGGTATGGGCCGTTACGCCAATAGCGTTTAGCATCGGTGCATCGCACTGCGTCTCGCCCTAAGGAGGCCCAACCGTGGAACACCCATTTCTTATTTTGCGGCGCGGACTGACCGCACTAGCCGGTTCCATTCTCCTCGGCGCGCTCATCGCCGGTTGCGGCGGAGGCGGCGGCGCCGGGACGGCGTTGCCGAGCACGAGTGACGCAGCGCGAACCACAAGTTCAATGCAACGCGTTACTCCCGTCGACCGTGCGAATGCGCCGGCTGTGATGAGTTTGGTCCACAATTCGGTCGCCTACTATGCGCCGATGGTCGGACAAAAGCCGCGGCTGCTCGATTTCGGAACGCGCTCCACGCAATCGACCGCAGGCGCCGGCAACGATCTCACCAATTTCGGCGGCCCCACCCAGCACGGTGGGAAAGAGTACAACATTCTCGTTAATGCCACGAACGAAAATCCGTGGGGCGGAAAAATTTCAAAATTCGAGAGCGATCTCTTCGGCAGCACCATGTTCACGATCGTCAATCAATACAATGCCGGTGGAGCGTATGCCTCGGGCGGCGATTACCCCATTACGTACAGCACGCTTCTTCCGCTGCAAGACTCCGATATCTTCAACATCGTTCACACCGTCATCAAAGCGAACAATCTGCCCGTGGGGTACGGTTCGCAATTTCACGTGTTCCTGCAGAGCGGCGTACAGCAGTGCAGCACATCGGCGCGCGGTTGCTATGGCGTCGTGTATTGCGCGTATCACGGCAGCAATGACTACACCGATGTCGGTCACGTTCTTTATTCGGTCGAGCCGTATCAAAATATCAACGGCTGCCAAGTAAGCAATACGGCCTCACCCAACGGGGTGCTCGCGGACTCGACGGCGTCGGTCCTCTCGCATGAAGTGTTTGAAACCATTACGGACCCGGACGTGGCTGCGAACAACCTGGCCTGGTACAACAATAACAAGGGCGAAATCGGCGACATCTGCGCTCCCGCAAACTCCGTTCCCACCGGTAACGTCGTGCTGAGCGCAACGACGTGGGAAATTCAGCCGGAATATTCAAACAAGGTGCACGATTGTAGCTACGCGCCGTGAGGTTCGGTCGCAAGAACCGGCGCAGAACTCTCGCGCGGAACGCGAAACGCAAGCAAGAGCGATAGCGCGATCAGCGCGGCTGCAAGATACCAAGGCGCCCCCGGAATACGCACGTTCACGCCCGCCGCAAACAGAAAGGCAAACAGCGGCGGACCGCCGATCATCGTGATCGAGCGTATGCTTCCGAGGGCGCCTTGCAATTCGCCCTGTTCCCCTCCGCTCACGCGCTGCGTCATGAGCGATTGCGCGGGCGCACCGTACAAGCCCCAAAGCGAGAGCAGCAGAATGGCGATCATAGCCGTCCACCCGCTGGAGGCCCATCCCAGTACGAACATGCCGGCGGTGCCGAAAACCAAGCCCCAGATCAGCGCGCCGCGTTCGCCGATGCGCGCGACGACGCGTCCCACGAGCACGGCGGAAACGAAGACCGACGTTACCCCGACGAGCGCCAGCGACAGGCCGATGGCGCGCGTATTCCACGCGTAGCGGAAAATCGTGTAGAGCACCCAGATGCTAAACACTTCGTGCGCGATGTATCCGATGAAATTGATCGATGCAAGTTGAAAGAGTTCGGGATGCGAGCGCAGCAATCGCAGCGAGCCGAACGGATGCGCGCGCTTCCACCCAATAGACGTAGTCCGGCGCTCCGGCGGCAACGATTCCGGCAAGATAAAGTAGCCGTAGAGGCCGTTGACCAAACTCAGCGCCCCCGCAATGACGAACGGCAAGCGCGGGTCGATTGCGCCGAAGACGCCGCCCAGAAACGGCCCGATGATGAATCCAACACCGAAGGAGGCCCCGACTAAGCCGAAAGCCGCCGCGCGCTTCTCCGGTTCGGTCACATCCGTGATGTAGGCATAGACCGTCGTGATGCTCGAGCTGGTGATCCCAGAAATGATGCGTCCCGCGAGCAGCCAGATCAGCGTCGGCGAGAACGCCATGATGAAGTAATCCAGGCCAAGTCCGATGTTGGAGAGCACGATCACCGGTTTGCGCCCGAAGCGGTCGGACAAAATTCCAAGAATGGGCGAAAAAATGAGTTGCATCAGCGCAAAAACCGCTGCGAACAGGCCGCCGATTTCTGCGGCATGCGACATTTGCCCGTGCAAGAAACGCAGGATGAGTTGCGGCAATACCGGCGCGATGATACCCAGCGCGACCATATCCAGCGTTATCGTCGCCAAAACAAAAGCAACCGCGCGTTTGCGTTGGACCATCATGCGGCTTCCTCGGCGGTCATCGCAATCATGCGGCACCAATAATCGAACGCGGCGTCAACGAACGGTTTGGTAGAGGTCTCGCCGGGTTGCGGGGAGATCGCCGATGCTGCCGTCGTTGTTCGGTTTTGCCAGCAGCGATTGAAACAGGCCCATGCGTCCGATGCGAAAGCCCTGGGCGCTGCCGGCCATATAGAGCCGCCACGTACGGTACGCCTGAGCACCCGCTTCTTCCACGGCGTGATCTTTTGCGTTTTCCAAATTCTTGACCCACGCGCGCAGCGTTCGCATATAATGTTCGCGCAAATTCTCAACGTCACGCACTTCGAAACCGGTGCGCTCGGCGAATTGTAACGAATCGCTAATCGACACGAGTTCGCCGTCGGGGAAGACAAAACGCTCGATAAAGCCGGTCACTTTTCCGCCGGTGCGGCCGGGGCTTTGTTCGGCGATCCCATGGTTGAGAAACAAACCGCCCCGACGCAATATCGAAAACGCTTTCGAAAAATATTCCTTTAGCCGGTCGCGGCCGACGTGCTCGACCATTCCGACGCTGGCGATTTTATCGAACGTTGCCGCGCCTACTTCGCGATAATCCTGCAGTTCCACGGACGCTTGCCCTTGCAGACCCGCCGCGCTGATTCGCCGCTGTGCCTCCTCGAATTGTTGACGGCTCAGCGTGATGCCGACCGCTTTGACCCCGAATTTTTGTGCGGCCCGAATCACGAGCGCTCCCCATCCGCAACCGATATCCAGCAGCCGCTCACCGGGTTGCACGCGCAACTTTCGCAACACGTAATCTAATTTTGCCAATTGCGCGGATTCGACGTCTTCGATGCCTTCATCAAAATACGCGCACGAATAGACGAGTTCGGATCCCAAGAACGTGCGATAAAACTCAACCGGCTGATCGTAGTGAAAACCGATCGCAACGCGGTCCCGTTGCGCCGAATGGATTTTCCCGTGCAGATGCGCCTCGCGCAGCGCCGGAAAATTGCGTTTGGGTAAACGCAGTAAACGCGCCAACAGTAACGGCCCTTTGAATTTCGAAAACTTCTGCATGCAAAGGTAGAGCGTGTCGACGGCGGCCTCAATGTCGCCCTCGACATCCAAGAGGCCCGCCGCGAAGGCGCGTCCGGCATTGAGGTCGATGGGGGGAACAAAAGCCAGACGCAAAGCGCCTGGGTCCGTGATTTTTAGGCAAAATTCTTCCGCGTTGCGCGCCGGAAGGCGCGACCCGTCCCAGAATTCGATGGCAAAATTCTCTACGAAGTGCGCGCCGAAAAGTTCTTGCAGAATCGCCGTCGCGACGCGCACATCGGGATCGCCGGAACGACCCTCCGGGGGAGAATCGAGCGCTTGCATCAGAACTTTTCTCCTTTGTTTTGTTACTATAACGGACACGGCGCGCAAGCGGCGAGTTGCATGCGCGCCCTTTCGACCCTTCGACCCTTCGTCAAGCTCAGGGCAGGCGTATCTCAGGGTGACACTGGAGAGAGCGCCCTGCTGCAGCCTTAGGGTGACACAGGGTCTACCCGAGAAACTCTAGGGCGTAACAGTGTGTTGAGCGAAGGCCTTTTCATGATGGAACGCAGCGAATTTATCGTGCTGACGCTCGGCGCAGCGGCCGTGCCCGCCGTGATGGGTGCGCCGAATGTTGTCTATACGACGCTGCAGAGCGCGCCCTTTCCGCACGCGAGCCGTGCTTCCGGGCATACGTATCAAAAGAAGCTCTACGATGCGGCGGCTCACTATAGCGATCGTACCGTCGGGATATTCAAGCCGCCGGGATACGTGGATCGTGACACGGTTGATTTTATCGTGCATTTTCACGGGTGGAACAACCACGTCCGCCAAGTGTTCGAGCGCTACAATTTGGCGGCACAGGTGACGCGCAGTAACGTGAATGCGATTCTTGTCGTACCGCAAGGTCCGCTCGATGCGCCCGACTCAGGCGACGGCAAACTCGAACTCGACGACAACGGGTTCGCACGATTTATGCAAGACGTCACGGCGTATCTCAACGCCCACTACGCTGTGAACGCGCAGAAGATCGGGCGCATCGTCCTGACCACCCACAGCGGCGGATACGGCGGTGCGGGCGGCGTGCTCACGCGCGGCGGCATGAACGACCGGATCACCGACGTCATTCTCTTCG
>JALZBM010000253.1 GCA_030947385.1 Vulcanimicrobiota bacterium | reverse complement strand
AACTTGCATCTCGAATTGCCGCAGCAGTGGGACGCAAGCGCACCCGAACCGCCGGCGTACGATCCCGCCGAGATGTACGGCATCATTCCGGCCGATTCGCGCACCGGCTACGACGTGCGCGAAATCATCGCGCGTCTGGTAGACGCCTCGGAGTTTCACGAATTCAAAGCCCGCTACGGCACGACGCTCGTGTGCGGATTCGCGCGCATCGAAGGACATCCCATCGGCATCATTGCCAACAACGGCATTCTGTTTAGCGAAAGCGCGCTCAAGGGCGCGCATTTTATCGAACTCTGCACGCAGCGCGGCACGCCGCTGCTCTTTTTGCAGAACATCACGGGCTTCATGGTGGGCAAGCAGTACGAAAACGGCGGCATTGCCAAAGACGGCGCAAAGCTCGTTACCGCCGTCGCGTGCGCGGAAGTGCCAAAATTTACGGTCGTCATCGGCGGAAGTTTCGGTGCGGGCAACTACGGCATGTGCGGGCGCGCATATTCGCCGCGCCAGTTGTGGATGTGGCCGAACGCGCGCATCTCGGTGATGGGCGGCCCGCAAGCCGCAAGCGTGCTCTCAACCGTCAAAGGCAATCTGTCGGCCGAAGAAAAGACCGCCTTCGAAAAACCGATTTTAGAGAAGTACGAAACCGAGGGCAGCCCCTACTATTCGACGGCGCGCCTCTGGGACGACGGCATCATCGACCCGGTCGACACCCGCACCGTCATCGCTCTGGGTCTGCAAGCCGCGGCGCACGCGCCGCAACCGCCGACACGTTTCGGCGTTTTCCGGATGTGATGGACGATATTTTGGTCGAGGCGGGCAAAGGTCTCGTGCAGCAGCGCGTGGCGCGCGGATTTTCGCTCGAAGAAGCGGAGGATCGCTCCGGCGTTGACCTCGCGAGAATCGCCGGCGGTGAAAACGGCGAGACGCGCTTGAGCGAGGAAGAACTCGGCGCGCTTGCCGATGCGTACGGTATCGACGTCACCGCCTTTTTCGGCGGACGTATTACGCCCATGCAGTACCTCGCCGGAGCATGACGCCGCGCATCCAGATTTTCGGCGCGTACGCGGTGATGTGTTTCATTTGGGGCACCACGTGGCTGGGGATTAAGTTCGGCCTTGCGACCTTGCCCGTATTCACGGGCGTCGGCTTGCGTTTCGTTATTGCGGGACTGTTTTTGTATGCCGTCGCCGCTACGTGGCGGCGCACGGTTGCACTGGACAAGTTGCCGTGGAAACTCATCGTCACCCTGGCCATTGCGATGTTCGGACTGAACTACGTGCTAACGTATACGGCCGAAGTCGGTCTCTCATCCGGACTCGTCGCCGTGCTCTTCGGGACGCTGCCCTTCTTCTTATTCGCATTCGGACATTTCATGGTCGGCGAGACGACCACCGCGCGCACGTGGATCGGAGCGGCGCTCGCATTCGGCGGCGTGGCCGTCATTTCGCTTGCGGGAACGGCAAGCGGATCGATCTGGTACGTGCTGGCCGCCATTGCCGCGGCAGCTCTGGCCGCATTTGCGAATGTGTACGCGAAGCGTCATTCGGATATCGACCCGATCGTCGTACTGCCGCCCTCGATGTTGCTCGCGGGACTCGTGCTGTTTGTGTTCGGTACGATTTTCGAGCATCGGCCGCTTGCGGCATTTGACGTGCACGCAATTCTACCCGTGCTGTACCTCGCGATATTCGGAAGCGGCGTTGCGTTTTTTATGAACTTGTGGTTATTGCAGCGCATCGAAGCCGGGATCGTCGGCTTATCGGCCTTGATCATTCCGGTGATTGCCGTTTTCGTTGGCATCGTGTTCGGTGGCGAACAGTTCGGCGTGCGCGATGTGATCGGCGCCGTACTCGTGATCGCCGGCGTTTGGATTGCGCTTAGCCGCGGCGGCCGGGAGGCGGCGGCGGTGCCCCCGATGGTTGCGGAGTCGTAAGGATCGCTTTAAAAATCGGCGTGAACAGCGGCGAGGGTTTTGTGAGCGGCGTTACGACCGGCGCCGGCAACCGCGGATACTTTAACGCAAAATACGCGGGCTTCTCCACCCACGCATTGTTTTCATAACGCAACGTGGCCACGGCTTTATTCATCGTCGGTTTGTAGAGCGGTGCGTTTTTATTGTAATACGGGCCGCGCAGCACGATCGTGTGATGTTCGATGGTTGCCGTTAAGTTGCACGGGTTGTTCACCTGAACGGGAACTTCAACCGGCCCCGCTCCGCTTTGCGTTGAAATAACGGAGAGGGTTGACGAACCGCAGTCCGCCGCCTCGGCATGCACGAGCACGAGCACTTGATCGCGCGCTTCGCCCATTAACTGACCGGCACCGATGATGCGCACGGTTTCGTGCGGAAAAAACCGCGCCGTGTTCGCGCCTCGTTCGAGTTTGGGAACGAGGTGAAACGGGTCCGGCCCCGCGGGCGATTCGTACAAGGGATGGTATTCGTCGCTCCCATTTTGAGCGGAGACGGAAAGCGTCCATTGTTCTTCGGGCGGCTGGCCGACCGGCGAGCGGCTTGCAACCACGCGGTAGCGGCTGCGCGGGGTGTCGGCAAACGAAGCCGTGAGGCTTTGCACCATTGTCGAACCGCCGGGCGCGCTTGAGGGCGGCGGCGTTTGGGCCGAAGCAACGACGAAGCCGGCCGGTCCTAAGAGACTGGCGAAAATTGCGGCGAGTCTAAATACCCGCGTACCATTCATAACCTTGGTCTTCCCAATACCCGCCGTTGCCGGAGTAGATGTTGCGATATGAGCCGACGAACTCAATTCGCTTTACCCACTTCGCACTCTTGTATCCGAGCTGGGTGGGGACGCGAAGGCGAACGGGCGCACCGTGATCGGGGTCCAAGGGACGGTCGTTGAGGTCCAGGGCCAGGAGGGTCTGAGGGTGAGTTGCCTCGTGGATGTCCAGGCTTTCGTAATAGGGCGCGTTGTCTGTGGAAATGTCCATACAATGGAAGACGGCGTATTTGGCGTCCGAACGCGGCTTGACCGCATCGAGGATGTCCGCAAGCCGCACGCCGCGCCATTTGCCGATGGCGCTCCAGCCTTCCACGCAATCGTGGCGCGTGATCTGCGTTTGCTGCGCCATGCGGCGCAAGCGGTCCAGCGTAAAGGTTTGCTTGCGTTCGACGGCACCGTCAACCACAAGTTTGTAGCCGCGGAAATGCCCCTTCATCAAACCCGTGTACAGACTGTCGGAAGGCGTGTCGAAGCCGTTCATGCGGAACGGGTTATCGACATCTGCGTCGCTATATTCTTTGGCCATGCCGCGCGTGCCGATGATGAGATGGTTGAGCTTCTCGGCGCCGCTCAGCGCGTTGTGAAAGCCGCCGCTGTTGAGTGCCGTGCCGATCGGCGCGCAGCCGGTAACGGCCGCCGAGAGCGACGTCGCGATAAACAAACTGCGTTTCATACGCCCACTCCATCGTGGGAGCCCAGTTTAAACCAGCCCGTTACCATCGAGCGCATCTGATTGAACACGCCTTGCGTGGCCACCAGACTGATGTGCGTTAAGAAGAATCCGATCAGCATGATCATGATGACGAAATGCCACAGGCGCGCGAATTGCCGCCCGCCGAATACCGCGGTGATCGGCAGCATCGCATCGACGCCCGGCGAGAGCGCAAGGCCGGTTAACACGAGCAGCGGCGCAAACACGAACAAGACGATCGTGTACGC
>JALZBM010000252.1 GCA_030947385.1 Vulcanimicrobiota bacterium | reverse complement strand
TGCTCGGCCATCCGCGCCGGCTTACCCCAAATGCGTCCGGCGCGCATTGGAGGCGCGCGCATGATGCTCCGCACGGTCGACGTGCGCACGCTCGGAATTGCCGGAGGATCGATGGTGCGCCTGGGTGCACGGGACGCGGTTGATGTAGGCCCGCGCTCCGCGCATATCGCGGGATTCGACTACGCTGCATTTAGTACGGTCGAAGACGTTGCGGCGTGCACGGTGCAGCTCATCGCACCGACGAAGCACGATCCCGCGGACTATGTTGTGCTCGCGGGCACGAGCGGCCGGAAGATGACGATTACACCGACATGCGCCGCAAACGCGCTCGGCGTCGTTCCTGAAACGGCATTTGCTTTTGGAAACGCGGCGGCCGCGCTGCGCGCGCTCGAACTGGTAGGCGCTTCGATCGGGATGGACGCACGAGCACTTGCACGCCGTATTTTGGATATCGCTACGGACAAAGTGATTGCCGCCGTTAACGAACTGATCGCCGACTACGAACTCGATCCCGTTACGCTCGTCATCGTCGGGGGCGGCGGAGGCGCAGCCGCCCTCGTTCCTTACGCCGCGCGGCGCAGCGAACACCATTTCCGCTTGGCGAGAAATGCGGAGGTGATTTCTCCGGTGGGGGTGGCTCTCGCGCTCGTACGGGATGTCGTTGAACGTACCATCGTCGATCCGACGCCGCAAGATATCGTGCGCATTCGCCGGGAAGCCCAGGACCGCGTGATTGCCGCAGGCGCCGCGGCGGAGAGCGTGGATGTTGCAATCGAAATCGATACCCAGCGAAACGTCGTGCGCGCGAGTGCATCGGGTGCGAGCGCGCTCTCGCAGAAATCTGCGAAAACGATGCAAACGCCGCAGGAACAAGCGGCGGTTGCGGCTGCGTTGATGCGGTGCAATGCGCAGGATCTTCAACGCGTCGAATTGACCGCTGCGCTCACGTCGTTTGCATGCGAGCGCAGCCTACCGGGTCCCTTCGGATCGCGACGCGTCGTGCGCGATTTGCGCGTGCTGGACCGAACCGGAGTGGCGCGCATCGCGGTCCGCGACGCCACCGTCCTTCGGACGAATGCTGCGGCGGCAGCGGGCAATCTTGGGCGCACGCTCGAAGAGCAAACGACGTTCGGGGATGTCGGGCGCGCGCTGCCGGCGATCTACCTCATCCACGGCGCGCGCATTGCGGATCTCTCGGGACTAGCAAGTGCGGCGCAAGTCGTAGCGCTCGCGCAAGAAGAGTTAAGCGGCCGCGAGCCGGGCGCGGACGTCGCGCTGATTACTGCACGCAACAGCGCGTAAGGAGAACATGATGGCAACGATCAGTATTGAATCGCAAACGCTGAGCGTCGAACTCGGCACGTGGGATAAGATATGGGCATTTCATGGCTCGCTGCACGTTCCGCTCGCTCATATCACGAGCGTGCAGGTAGCCGATCAAGCCGCGTGGGCGCGCGCTTGGACGAAACTCGTGGGAACGAGCATTCCCGGCTTTAAAACGGCCGGCACGTTCTTTTCAAAAGACGGCATGGTGTTTTGCGATTACACCGACGGCACAGGTTGTCTTGAGATTGGGGTAATACACGAATACTACAGTAAGCTTATCGTCCAGCTTGACGCCGCCACCGATCCCGCCCGCGTCGCTTCGCAAATCCAAGCGGTTCTACCGCGCAGCGGTCCTTCGACCCTGCGATAAGCTCAGGGCAGGCTTAGCTCAGGGTGAGTCGGGGATTTTACCAGAATGCTCCGTCGTCGAGAAGTACGTAGAGGATGGGGCCGAGTCCCCAGATGATGCTTACGATGAACCAAATGATTTTTCGGTTCTGCGTGAGGTCGCGGCGGCCGGCGAGGTGCAGCCACATCAAAATCATCGCGATCGGGTGCAAAAAGATCGATAGCAGAATTTCGATGAGAAGCTTCATAACGCTCCAATATACAAGCCGCGGTTCATAAGACCTGGCTGTTCGAAGGCCACGTCGAAGCGCGCGCGCTGCAGCGCGTTACGGTATTCCTCGTGGGTGAAGAGCGTCAACCGGTGCGGCTCCGTGAACGTCCGAATTCCATCCGAAGAGCCGATCATATAGTGGAAGTGTATGATCGACACGTTGCCGTCCCGCCGGCTGACGTTCATCCGAGCGACTTTGAGGGCCGGCTCGTCGACGTAGAGCGCGTTGAGGTAGGCGTCCTTCCACTGATCCGGCGTGTGCCACGGTTCAAAGATGACGATGCCGCCCGGTTTGAGATGACGCGCGAATGTTTGTAGCGTTTGCTCGAGCCGGACGGTGTTGGGGACGTAGCCGATGGAACTGAACATGCAGGTAATGACGTCGTACTTTTTGCCCAGGTTGAAGTTGATCATATCCGCCTGCGCGAGCGGAATTTCCGGACAGCGAGCGGCCGCGATGTTGAGCATGTTGCGGTCGAGGTCCAACCCTTCGCAGGTAAATTCGTTGCGCAAATATTCGAGGTGCCCGCCGGTGCCGCAGGCGACGTCAAGTAAGCTCGCGTCTTTTTGGACGCCGCGTCCGCGCAGAATCTCCGTCAGACACGCCGCTTCCTTTTGATAGTCTTTGCCCATCGCCCGGTACAATGCATCGTAATATTTTGCGGAGAGGGTAAACATCGTTGCGACTATTTCCGTCTTTTTCGCGAAGGCCTACCGAGTAAGCACGATTAAGCACACGCCATGGCGGAATACGATGTCCTCGTCGTCGGCGGAGGAAATGCCGGATGTGCCGCTGCGCTCGCGGCGGCGCGGCACGGTGCGCGAACGTTATTGGTCGAGCGCTACGGCTTTCTCGGCGGCACGGCCACCGCGTCGATGGTCGGGCCGTGGATGACGTTTCATTCCGGTTCGGAACGCATCGTCGGCGGCATCGCGCAAGAGATCGTCGAACGGCTGGCGGCCAAAGGCGCGTCGCCGGGACACATCCACGACGCTTCGGACTACGTGCCGACGATTACGCCGTTCGATCCCGAAGTGCATAAAGCGCTGCTCTTCGAAATGATGCAGGAGTCCGGCGTGCACCTTTTGTTACACGCCTATTTCACGAGCGCCATTACGGAAGACCAAACGGTGCTCGGCGCGCGCTTCGCTACCGTCGGCGGCGAGCGTTCCTACCGCGCCGCGTATACCATCGATTCAACCGCCGACGCGTATGTGGCGGCGAATGCCGGCGTGCAAACGCAGCAAGGTGACGAGCGCGGACGCGTTCAGCCGGCGACTCTTATGTTCCGGCTTAGTCACGTGGATTTGGCAAAGACATCTGCGTACGTGCGCTCGCATCCCGACCAAATGCGCACGTCGCTCAAGGCGCACGAACGTACGCCGGATCGTCTAAGCGCCGTCGCCGGGTTGTACGACCTGTGGCACGAAGCGCAAAACGCGGGTGAGATTTCGATCCCGCGCGAACTCGTTTCGTTTTTCATGACACCGTACGACGATGAAGTCACCGTCAACATGTCGCGCGTTACCGACATCGATCCGCTCGATCCGGACGATCTGACGCGCGCGGAGGTCGAGGCGCGCCTGCAGGTGATGCAATTGTTCGGTTTTTTTCGCAACCGGGTCCCCGGATTTGAACGTGCGCGACTGGCCGCGACCGGAACGCAAATCGGCATTCGCGAATCGCGGCGGATCGTCGGCGAATACACGTTGACGCGGGAAGACGTGCTGCA
>JALZBM010000073.1:8705-9526 GCA_030947385.1 Vulcanimicrobiota bacterium | reverse complement strand
ATTGCAATTCAATCTGCCGGCGACATCGATTCGAGATCTCGTCGTGCACGGTGATGACGTGGTTGTCGGAACGCACGGCCGTTCGTTCTGGATTCTCGACAATATCTCGCCCCTGCGTCAGCTCGCAGCCAAAGCCGCGGCGCGTACGCGCTTATTTGCACCGGCCCTTGCGTATCGCATGCGGTGGAACAACAATACGGACACGCCGCTGCCGCCGGAAGAACCCGCGGGACAAAACCCGCCGGACGGCGCGATGATCGACTACTACCTCGCACAGGCAGCTCCGGTGGTGCTCGAAATTCACGATGTCGCGGGGGCGCTGGTACGCCGTTTTACGAGCAGCGATCCGCAGGAACCAATCGACGCGGGCATCGACAAACCCGCCTACTGGATTCGGCCGACACAGATTCCCGGAGGAACCGCCGGTATGCACCGCTTTGTTTGGGATCTACGCTATCCCCAACCCGCTGCGGCCGCGCACGACTATCCAATCTCGGCGATTTACAAAGACACGCCGCGCGAACCGCGCGGACCCGTCGCGCTGCCGGGCGTCTATACCGTCGTACTCAAAGCTGCGGGCTGGTCGTTCTCCGAGCCGTTGCGGTTAAAAATGGATCCGCGCATCGCAATGACCGGCGCGCAACTGCAGACGCAGTTCTGGCTTTCGCGGCAATTGGCTGCGGCCATGGACCGCACCGAAGCCTTAGCGCGTGCGGCCAAGAGTGAGAAAGCGCGCGCTCACTTCGAGAGTCTCAACGGCCGCCTCGCTAGCCTGCTCAGCCGGGTGGATGACACGGACGCGCCCGCCACCCTCGCAACTC
>JALZBM010000073.1:0-8695 GCA_030947385.1 Vulcanimicrobiota bacterium | reverse complement strand
CTCGTTTTTATCTTTTAGGAGCCTTTTACATGAAATTCAATCGTACGATTCTGGCAGGCGCGATCGCTCTCGCCGTAACCGGCACGGCATTCGCCACCCCCAACACGTTGCATCGCATGCACAATGCCATGTCCGGCAAAGTCCAGAACATCAACATGGGCGCACTCAACGGTTCCCGGCAGAACGGCACCGCAGTCGTTAAGGGTGCCCCGGGCGGCGTCTGGATCAAAATTGCCGTATTCAACGAACCCAAAGGCGCAAGCGAACCGGCGCATATCCATCAGGGCACTTGCCAAAAAGGCAATCCGGCCCCGTGGAAACCGCTCAGCAACGTCGTGAACGGTACGTCGATCACGACCGTCAAAGGCGTGACCGTCGATCAACTCAAAGACGGCCATTATTTCTTGAACGTGCACAAATCGTCCAAAGAAATACCGAAGTACGTTTCTTGCGGAAATTTAAAGTAAGCAACAGACGAGTTTAGGCTCGGAGAGGGGCGTTACGAAAGTAGCGCTCCTTCTTTTTGCGCCTTAGCCCATCAAAGGGCTGTCTTTCCGAATGTCTCCCGATCGAGCGCTTCGAGGAATACGTTCATTTCTTGAATTCGCCCGGCCGCAATTTTTCGAGCGGTCCGTGTGATTAATTTTGAGGGAATCTCCGCGCGATTCTTCTCAATACTCCGAGTGACGCCACCGAGGTCGGTACGATCGCCGATCAGTCCGATCGTCCGCGCGATTCCGATCGCTCCGATAAATTCCAGCGTATCGGCATCGTGCATCACGATCGACTCCGGGCGGCTCGACGGCTGGCTGTAGTACATGTGCGTCGCCATCGCATCGCGCACGGCATCGAACTTCGCCATGGGAAAACCGGCTTCGCGCAGAATCGGCTCAGCCTCTTTTGCGGAACCAACGCCGTGCGGAACGTCATTGAGGTTGAATTTTCCGATGGAGTCCATATCGTGTAAGAACGCCGTCGCAAAAATAACGTCTTCATCAACCGCCATGTGCTCGGATTTGGCAATTTCCATCGAAACATGATAATTGCGCTCGCTGTGTTCGAGACCCCAACCCGCGTGGCGCAGATTGCTCTTTGCAAAAGCGTAAATCACAGACTTCCATGCGGCAGTTAACGGAATTCCCGAGGCGGTCGCGGTCGCGACCGGTTGCGCGGCCAAATTTTCGGCAGCTAGCCCTGCAGACGGGTTGATGACCAAGATCGCTATAGCGAAGAAAAGCGAGAAAAGCACAAAAGACATCAGGATACCGGGCGGCCTCGAAGCATGCATCTTCATCAGTGCAACGGCGTTCTTCGGATAAGCATTGGGCTCCCGGCACGGCTGGCGACGGCTGGAAGCTGGTAAGGTATTTCCATCGTTCAAGGTCAGCGCCCGCTCCCGATGAAGGCTCCTTAATCTTTGAACCGGGAGAATTCATATGGAAGTCAAGCCAACCTATCTCGGAACCATGATCGCTTTGGCGACCGTCGCCTTCGGTCTAATTGCCGCACTAGCATGGAACAAATTTATTACGGACCTGATCGGCCTGTTCCTCAAGCCGGGGAGCGGAGTCTGGGCGGAACTTGTCTATGCCGTTATTATTACGGTTATCGCCATTACCGTTATTCAAAACCTCGCTAAACTTGCCGAGCGCGACAACACGCCGAGGTTGTAGAACACAAAAGACTCTTTAACGCGGTTTCATGCGCTAACCGTGAGGCTTGCTATTGCCGCTTGGCCCAAGGAGATGCCCCCGTCGTTGCACGGCACGTTCGCGTTGAGCCACAAGCGCGCTCCGAATTGTGCAAAGAGCATCTGCGCGAGCAATTGATTTTGGAAGACCCCGCCGGAAGCAACGACGGGGTTTTTGCTGATCGCTGCGCATGCCTCGACGACCCCTTGCGCGATCGCCGCATGAAAGCCGCGTGCAATCTCGGCCACGTTTCGACCGCTGCGGCGGTCATCTACGATGGCGGCTAAGAGCGGCCTAAAATCCATCTCGGATCCGCGCAGCGGCATTGCGTAAGCAGCTGTGGTTTGCGTTTGCGACGCGAGTTGCTCGAGCCAGACCGCAGCTTGTCCTTCGAACGTAATTTCACGCGTAAAGCCGCACAGCGCCGCCGCCGTGTCGAACAGGCGGCCCATCGACGTCGTTGCAAACGTTCGCACATTTTTCTCGCACAATTGGCGCGCTTGACGGTAACGCGGCGGAAAATAAAACGGCGCCGCCTCGAAATCCGGCGCGGCCTCCAGTTGCGCCAGAAAACCCGCCGCGCATTGAACGGGATGCCGCGCCGCGGCATCGCCTCCCACCAGGGCGCCAGCGCGCAGATGGATCGCGCGCGTGAGACCCCCACGGAGCGAACCGGTGAATATTTCGCCGCCCCAAATCGTTGCGTCGTCCCCGTATCCCGTGCCGTCAAAGGCCACGCCGATGATTTCGCGATCCCACTCCCCGCGCTCGGCAAGAACGCTGGCGATATGGGCGCGATGATGCTGAACGCCAATATGCTTGCCGGGTAGCGTGAGCGCGTGCTGCGTCGATGCATATTGGGGATGCGCGTCATGTGCGACGAGCAAATCGTCCGGAGGCACTTCGTACATCGCGCATAAATCAGAAATCGTATCTTTGAACGACTGCAGGGACGAATAGTGGGCGAGGTCGCCGATATGCTGGCTCACGAAGGCGTTCCCGGCAACGACCAAGCCGACCGCATTCTTTAAGTCCGCGCCCGTAGCAAGAATTGGACGCACGGACGGTATCGATGCGACGCAGCGCGGCGCGTAGCCTCGAGCATGACGCAGCACTTGTGCCTGCCCGCCGGTGAACACCCGCGCGACCGAATCGTCGATCCGCCGCGCGATCTCGCGCTCGCCCACGAGTAATACATCGGCGATACCCGACAGGCGCTGGGCGGCGTCCTCATCTTTATACGCAATCGGTTCGCTCGAACGGTTGCCGCTGGTCATGACGAGCGTGTCCGGGGCGCCGGCAGCAAACAGCAAGTGCTGAAGCGGCGTATACGGCAACATGATACCGAGATCGCGGTTTCCCGGCGCTACGCCCGGTAGTTCGGCACGCGCGGGCATGAGCACGATCGGCCGCTCCATCGACGTCAACAACTCGGCTTCTCGCGGGGAAAGATCGGCCAGGCTGCGCGCTTGCTGAATAGATGCGACCATCACGGCGAAAGGCTGTTCTTTGCGAAACTTTCGATCGCGCAGTTTCGACACTGCGGCCGCGTTACGCGCGTCACATGCGACGTGATAACCGCCTAAGCCCTTCACGCCAACGATATCGCCCGCGCGCAACCGCGCTGCAGCGCGCGCGATCGCCTCCGCCCCGCGTACGTTTTCGAGCGTATAATTGGGGCCGCACTGCGGGCAGGCTACCGGTTGCGCGTGAAATCGGCGGTTGCCCGGATCGTGATATTCGGCTTCGCACAACGCGCATAGCGGCCAGTCTCGCATGGTCGTGTTCGGCCGGTCGTACGGAAGGGCCAGTATGATGCTGTAACGCGGACCACAGTTTGTGCAATTAATATACGGGTATCCGAAACGACGGTCGTGCGGATCGTTCATCTCTTGCAGGCAGTCTTCGCAGACCGGCAAGTCGGCAGCGATGCGCACCGTCGGCGCTTCATGTTTCTCGCTCATACGAATTGAAAACTCGGAAAACCCCTGCGGCGCAACGGTTTGCACGACAACGTCGGCGATCCGGGCAGCGGGAGGCGGCGTGCCCGTCAGCGTTGACGCGAAGCGCTCCAACGCATCGTCTGCCGCTTCGGCGTGAATAACGACACCGCTCTCGCCGTTGAGCACCCACCCCGTCACGCCATATTCTTGCGCAACGCGGTAGACAAACGGCCGGAAGCCAACGCCCTGCACGACGCCGCTGATCTGCAGACGGCGCGCGCTCTTCACGGACCGTTCACATAACAACCCCGGCCGTTTACTCCGATCTGTTTTATGCGGCCGTCTTCGACCAGGACGGGAACGGTGCGATTGCCGTCCGTGAGTGCGAGCATGCGTTGCAACGCGCTCGCGTCCTCATCGACATCATACTCGACGAAGGTGTCACCCTTCCACTCCAGATCTTCGCGAAGTTCGCCGGTATACGGGCAACTGCGCGTGCCGTACAACTCAAGGGGCATTGGCGAGCGCATCCAGGCCGCGCCGGATAACGTGGTAAATCGTCCCCTGAACTTCCTGGATACGCGGAATGTAGTCCGAGCGAACGACGATGATATGATCGGCCAGCCCGTCGCGCGCAATCTGTCCGCCGTCATAGCCGAGCAGCGCGACCGTGAGCATTCCCCGCTTGTGTGCTTCATCCAGCGCTAACAAGACGTTTTTCGACCCGCCGCTTGTTGAGAGCGCGACGGCAACATCATGCGGTTTCGCCTGGGCGATCAATTGGCGGAGAAAGATCACTTCGGTGCCCACGTCGTTGGCGATAGCCGTAATGCATGCCGGTTCCATCGCGAGTGAAATGGCCGCAATAGGCCTGGAACCCTCGCCGGGAAGCACGCAGTCCAGAGCCCAATCGTTTGCATCCGTTGCCGATCCGCCGTTGCCAAAAAGCAGCAGCTTCCCACCCGCATCCAGTTCGCTGCGCATCGCGATGGTTGCTTTCACGATCGCGCCCAGCTCCTCGTTTGCGACGCGGGACCGTAAGTGCGCAGCGTCGGCCGCCTTAGCCGTTATCGAAGCGGCCGTCCCGGTGAGCGCTTCATCGAGTGATTGGATATCCGTGCCGAGGAAAGGATACAGAAAATCGGATGCGCTCGGCTGCTCGCCGAACGTGCGATGCTCGAGAAACACGTGCACGGACTCGTAGAGTGCGTGCGTTAGAATCTCCAAAATTTCTTGGTGGATATGCGGATCGGGATCCGGCGATGCAACCGCGTAAGTTCCGCTTGAACCGGGAAGCGCAATCGTCATTGCGCCGAACGCTCGCGCGTCGGCGAGCGCCGCTGCGATGTGCGGATCGCCTTGCGGTGGTCCGAAACCCATCACCATATCGTCGGGGCCGAGAATCGCCGGAATCCAATCGCGATACGCGACGCTCAAATCCAATGCAGGCAAGGCGCGTTTGCCGACGAGTACCGGGTGGACGAACTCGACGGAAACGTGTTGCGCGTCCGTGAGGTAGGCTCCCGTTCCGCACGTGATGAGTCGCCCTCCGCGCAAAAAACGTTGCGCCATCTCTTGAGCCGCAAGCGCGATGTTGAGACCCTCACGCTCGAAAAATCCGGCAGCAGCCTTGTCGCGTAGCGCAAATGCGTCTCGCATCCAGTTCTTGAGATCGGGTGCGGCGTTCGCTAACATATTCTGGGAAGCGGATCGCCGACGAGCATATCGACGACGCGGGTCCCTCC
This sequence comes from Vulcanimicrobiota bacterium, assembly GCA_030947385.1. GTDB lineage: Bacteria > Vulcanimicrobiota > Vulcanimicrobiia > Vulcanimicrobiales > Vulcanimicrobiaceae > JACRUB01. Next base: position 3,316 of record JALZBM010000073.1, on the reverse strand, counting down.
GTAACTCGTTTGCGAAATCACGGTTCGCATCGGGGCCGCACGTATTTCGCCAATCAGAGTGGCCCGCTCGCCACCGGCCGTCGACCGGACGGCTTCGAGCGCTGCATCCGCAAATTCCGCGGCGACGATGGCGATGAACTGGCCTTCGTTTGCGATGTGCAACGGATCCAGTCCGAGGATTTCGCATGCGCCGCGCACTTCGGCGCGCAGCGGAATCGCGTCTTCGTAAATGACGGCACCTACATCCGCATCGCGCACGAGTTCGTTGAGCACCGTCGCAACGCCGCCGCGCGTTGGATCGCGCATCCAGCGCAAACCCGGAGCGACCGCATCGAGTAGCGCCAAAACGAACGGCGTCACGGGGCGCGTATCCGAACGCAGATCGGCTTCCAGCTCCAACTCGCCGCGCGCGAGTAAGATCGTAATTCCATGGTCCCCGATCGGACCCGACAACAGAATGCGGTCCCCCGGCCGGATGCTTTTGCAATCGAGGCGCGCGCGCGCATCGACGCGTCCGAAACCGAACGTCGAAACATACATGCCGTCGGCCATTCCGTGTTCGACGACTTTCGTGTCGCCGCCGAAAATGGCGACGCCCGCGGCTTTCGCGGCCCGCGCCATCGCTTCGATTTCAGCCCGCAGCACCTCACTCGAGAGTCCCGCTTCCAAAATAAACGTCGCCATCAATCCAATTGGGCGCGCTCCGGACACGGCGAGGTCGTTGACGGTTCCATTCACGGCCAGCTCGCCGATCGAGCCGCCGTTAAATTGCAACGGTTTAACGACGTAGCCGTCCGCCGTCGTCGCCATTCGTTCGTTTCCGAATTCGAAAACGGCCGAATCGGAAAGCGTTTCGAGGACCGGATTAGCGAGGATCGGGAGGATCAAGCCCTCGATCAGCCGGCGGCTGAGTTTCCCGCCGGCGCCGTGCGCCATTTCAATTTGCACGTCGTTGAATCGAATCTGACGAGCCGGCCGGTTGAGGGTTTCCACTCCTTACGCTTCGACTTTCTCCGCGTGATGAACGTAGCGATAGTAGGCGGCACACGCGCCCTCGCTCGATACCATGAGCGCGCCGATCGGATGCTCGGGATTGCATTCCTTGCCGAAAAGTTTGCATTGCGGCGGTTTGAGGACCCCTTTGAGCACCTCGCCGCATTGCGCGGCTTTGGGGTCTGTGACGCGCACGCCCGGCACTTCGAACTGAACTTCCGCATCCCACTTCGCGTATTTGGCATTGATCTTCAAAGCAGATTGCGAAATGAAACCAAGGCCGCGCCATTCAAAGAACGCACGCAGCTCCAACACTTCGGCAATCGCTTTGAGCGCCGGAGGATTGCCGTCCCACGGTACGATGCGATGGTATTGGTTTTCCACTTTCGCTTCGCCCGCACGCAACTGGCGCACGACCATCAGGATTCCCTCGAGAATATCGAGCGGTTCGAATCCGGATACGACGACGGGCTTGTCGTAGACGCGAGCAATAAATTCATACGGGCGGCAACCGCTCACCGTCGAGACGTGCCCCGGCCCGACGAAGCCGTCCAAGCGCATGTCGGGCGAATCGAGAATGGCGCGAATCGCCGGGACGATCGTTACATGGTTGCAGAAGACGGAAAAATTGCGGATGTCCAACTCTTTAGCCCGCAAAATCGTCAGTGCCGTCGACGGCGCCGTCGTTTCAAAACCGATGGCGAAAAAACACACGTGTTTCTTCGGGTTTTCCCGGGCCAGTTTGAGCGCATCGAGCGGAGAGTAGACCATGCGGATGTCCGCGCCGCGCGCCTTAAGTTCCAGCGGCGTCCCTTTGGTTCCCGGAACGCGCATCATGTCGCCGAAGCACGCTAAAATAACGTTCGGCTGCGCGGCTATGGATAACCCGTCGTCCACGCGCCCCATCGGCAAGACGCAGACGGGACAGCCCGGGCCGTGCACGAGTTCGATATTTGCCGGAAGAATGTCCGCAAGCCCGTGGCGGTAGATGGCGTGGGTATGGCCGCCGCACACTTCCATAATCCGGTAGTGATACTTCGGATCGACGGTCCGCGCAAGTTCCCGCACCACGTTGTTGATGAGTTTGGGATCGCGGAACTCGTCGACGTATTTCACGGCGTAGCTGCTAACCCACCTGGCTCACGGCGGGCGCTTCATTGTCGGAAAACGTGTAGCCGCGCACTTCTTCTATCGCGAGTTCATTTTCGCCCATGGCTTCGAGCATGCGCAACTGATCGCGGGCGCCCTCTTCGCTGATCTTGCTCAAGGCAAAGCCGACGTGAATAAGGATCCAGTCGCCGACAGTCACTTCGTTTTCGTCAAGCAGCCCGACGTTAATGTTGCGCTTCACACCCGCGACGTCGACTTTGGCGAGCATCGGCTGCTCGGCCGAAAATCCGACGATCTGACCTGGAATCGCTAGACACATCTCAAACCGAACCGTTGCGCGGACCCGCGCCGACAAGGTCTTTGATCTTGGTCATCTGCTCTTCGAAGAGTGTCTTGTCGCCCGACATCGTCGAGAGCGTATCGTACCGCTCGATGTCTTTTTGCACTTCCTTGATCGCTTTGAAAGCAAAGAAACCGGCGGCGGCGGCGCCCGCGAGTAAAAGTGCCCGCTTGAAATTCATGTCGTTCCTCCCGCTTGCGCGATGGCGCCCGTGAAATATTTTTTCAAGACTTCGTGAACGAGCGGAATTGTTTTGCCGACCGCCTGCTCGACCTCCTCGCACAAACCCATCTCTTCTCGTTCGGCGGCAGGTTCGCAGCCGACGATCAGGATGCGCGGGGGCACACCTTCTAAGGTTCGCATAAAGGCAAAGACCGCCTGGAGATCCATCGTATGGGCGTCGATCGTGCCGGTCGCCTCCTCGACGTCCGGCTCGATAACGTAGAGCGTGCCGGGCGGGCCGCCCTTAGGGACCGCATCGATGAGAATGGAGCCTTCGTACCCGGACATCAATTCAAAGGCTAAGTGCGTGCCGCGTATCCCGTAATCTTCGACGCGGACGTCCGGTGGGAAAATCTCGTCGCGCATCCGGCTTATGACTTCGCATCCGTATCCGTCGTCTCCAAAAAAGATGTTCCCGACGCCCGCGATGAGGATACGCGCGCTCATGTGAGGGCGCCCAGCGGCTCGATTTCTTCGGGATAGAAGAATAGGGAACGCCCGTACCAGTCGTGCATGTCGCTTGCCGGATCGTCGTCAATGGAAACGGCGACGTAATGTTGGCGTTCGAAATCCTCGTACACACCCTTTACGCGTGCGGTTTTGCCGGCGAGAAATGTGTCCCAGACGTCGGCCCGGCGCGACGGATGAAGC
>JALZBM010000251.1 GCA_030947385.1 Vulcanimicrobiota bacterium | reverse complement strand
CTTGCACAGCGTCTTGCACGGGCCGGGTTTCGAGTGGTGGCGTTCGATGCCGGGCCACTATGGGATACCGAGCGCGATTGGGTGAGCGACGAAAAAGGGGCGCACAACCTGTATTGGAACGATCTGCGGATTACCGGTGGGGACCATCCGCTCGCCTTCGGTGCGAACAACAGCGGCAAAGGTGTCGGCGGCGGCACGGTGCATTGGGCCTCGTTCACACCGCGCTTTCATCCATCTGATTTTCACACCTATACGCTCGATGGTGTCGGCGCCGATTGGCCGCTAGAGTACAGTGATCTTAAGCCGTATTATGAATTGCTGGAATTAGAACTTCCGGTCGCCGGGCCGACGCACTACCCGTGGGGCGATCCACACGGCTATCCGTTCGCGCCGCACCCGATGGGCGGCGTCGGAGATGCACTAATTCGCGGTTGCGCGTCGCTCGGCATCGGCGTTTCGGCGGGTGGACCGGTCGCTATTCTCAGCGCGTCGCGCGGCGATCGGCCACACTGCATCTATCGCGGCTTCTGCATCCAAGGCTGTAAGGTCGGCGCAAAGGCAAGCACGCTGATCACGCACGTGCCGGACGCCATCGCGAACGGCGCCGAGATTCGGCCGCACAGCATGGTATCACGCGTTCTCATGAGTAAGGATCGCCGTGCGACCGGGGTCGCGTACTTCGATTCCGACGGGAAAGAGCGCGTGCAACGTGCGCGCGCCGTCGTCGTCGCGGGCTATGCGATCGAAACACCGCGCTTGTTGCTCAATTCGGCGTGCGACGGCTTCGAAAATGGTCTCGCGAATTCGAGTGACACCGTCGGGCGCTATCTCATGGCGCAGGCGGGCAACGTAATCGCCGGACGCTTCGATGACCCGATTCGCACGTACAAAGCGCCGCCTGCTCATGCGCTAACCGAAGAATTCTATGAGACCGACCCCAACCGCGACTTCGCCCGCGGCTTCGCGATCCAAACCGTCGGACCGCTGCCGATCTCGTTCGCGAAGCAACTCGCCAATGCAAAAGGCGCGTGGGGCTGGAGCCTCCGGCGCGAGATGATGGATTACAACCATTGGGCGGCATTCGGCTTTCTCGGCGAAATCTTACCGCATGCAGAGAACCGCGTGCAACTGGCCGACGAGTATGACCGCTTCGGCATCCCGGTCGCGAAGACGACGTTCAGTCTGCACGATAACGACAGGAAGCTCATCGAGTCCGGAAAACGCAAAACGATGGAGATCATGTCGGCTGCCGGAGCACGCGAGGTCGTGCAGGAAGCGCGTTATGCGCATCTCGTCGGCGCTGCGCGCATGGGAACCGATCCCGCCACCTCGGTCGTCGACGGCTTGGGTCGTACTCACGACGTCGCCAACCTGTTCGTGTGCGACGGAAGCATTTTGCCCACACAAGGATCGGCAAATCCGGGCCTGACGATCATGGCGCTCGCAGCGCGTATCGCCGACCATTTGATCCGCGCGGGCGATGACGTGTTCCGAGCAGAGCGCATTCCGATGCAAGCGACGCCGATCCGCCACGATCTTTCGCCGCCGGACACGTGGGGCCACGGCATGACGCGGGTCTAGGGGCACCGAACGAAACGAACCGCACGATGACCGAAGACCGGATCGCCCTACTTGCGCCAGCGCGCTCACAGCGATCCGCGGTTTCCGTGAACTACGTTGTCCGCCATTGCTAACTCCGGTCACAACGGACGCAAGCGGCATTTCCGTACCACAATCGAGGGAGAACCGCACCGATGAAATGGATTATCACGCTCTGGCGAAAACTTCATACGGCGAGGCTGACCATCGCAGCGGGATCGATGCTCGCGCTTATAGCGCCCGCCTCGGCCGTGTCGATGTCGGCTGACAAGGATACGGAGACCAACGATCGTCCTGCCGATATGCGCGCGATCTACTCGATCGAAGATCGCGCCGAAGCGATTGCTGAGGGTGAGAAGGTCGGCGATGTCGCGATCGTCGCCGGTCGTGAATCGATTGCCAAGTGGCCTTCCCTGCGGGCGACTCTCGCGCAGAAGGGTGCGTCCGCACAAGAACTCACTCAGATGAACATGCGCATGAACGAGCTTGCCCGTAGGTTGCACGATTCGCGTGGTCTCAAACGCGCGGCAAACGATGTGACGGGCGCGCTCGCACCGCTGTTCAGGATCGTCGGCGAGAAGATTCCGGCGGACGTGCACAGCCTTGACTATCTCGGACGCTCGATCGGACTCGATGCAAGCATGGTGCAATGGAGTCGCGCCAGTCGGGACGCGTATGCGTTAGACCGTGCGTGGCTTCACCTCAAACCGATCATCGCAGCAAAGGCGAACAGTGGCAAGGTGGTGCTCATGTTCAATCTGGCCGTTCGCCAAGCGCGCGACGGCACTCACGATCGGAATGCGAAGGAAACCCAGACCGGCGCGACCGCCGTCGGAAATGCAGTCGACGCAGTTGAAGGTCTCTACAAGTAGGTCGCCGTTTGGCGATGCAGTGAAGAGTTAGGGCACAACCACGGAATCGTGCAGTGCATCGCACGCCACCGTTCGATACCGCGTCCTGTTCGCTTCACTCTTAATAAGGCAGGTCGGGTTCGACAAGTTCATCTACCCCGTGGATCTGCGTTATGACGTCGCCGGCTCATGCCGACCGTCAGCGACCGCTGGTTCACATGGTCGGCGATGAGCTGCAGCTCGGCGTTACACGTCGAGCGCTGCTCACGGTACTCCGTCGAGCACGCGTGCGCTACGCCGGCGTGGCCGCGTGTGTCCACGTCGAGGTCGATCCCCGCGCACGACGCCAACCGAGCCGTTGAAAATGCGGGCTTCGTTGATCGTTTCGCAGATGACGCCCCATGGCCGATCCGCGTACGGCGTCTTGCCGTCTACTCTCGAGCACGCGAGCGTCGCCCTTGAGTCGACCCATCGAGCGCCATTCGTCGGGCGCGAGTGCGTTGATGGCGGTCCGCTCGCGGTGGTAAACGCCGCGATGCCGCACTCGACTCGGCCCCCCGGATCTCGCGTCATCTCGCGACGGTTTTCTCCCAACCTCCGCACTTGTTGGTGACATAACTCACCGCTGCCCCTCAGGAGCCATTCAACATTCATCATGAAGAAGAGAGATAGATGGACGTATACGGCGTCAAGTTAATCGGGGTCAACGCGCACACGGGTGAGAAGCTAATATTCTCCGTCGTACTCTTCGCGGGATTCTTCGTCGTGCGGTTGGTCTTGCGCGCCGCGACCGACCTGCTCTTTGCGGGCAATCGGTTACACCGGTTCCGCTTCTGGACGCGACAAACGATCAATATAACGACGACCGTCCTTTTCGCGATCGCTTTCCTCTCGGTCTGGTTCGACAACCCGCGAAACCTCGCAACGGCGATCGGTCTCGTCACGGCGGGCCTGGCCTTCGCCCTGCAAAACGTCGTGACTGCAGTCGCCGGCTATCTCGTCATCCTGCGCGGCAAAACCTTCAACGTTGGCGACCGCATCGTCATGGGCGGTGTGCGCGGCGACGTGATTGCGCTCGGCTTCATTCAAACCACCATCATGGAGATGGGGCAGCCGCCACCGGTGCAGAGCGCGCCGCCCGCCATGTGGGTCACGGGGCGGCAGTTTACCGGGCGCATCGTCAGCGTCAGCAATAGCGTGATCTTCACAGAACCCGTCTATAACTATAGCCGCGACTTCCCGCTGATTTGGGAAGAGATGA
>JALZBM010000072.1 GCA_030947385.1 Vulcanimicrobiota bacterium | reverse complement strand
CCACCAGCATTCGCCCGGACTGCTGGCGACGGCGACGCAACAGCGCAATGCAACGGTACCCTTTGCATACGGCCGCAACTTTACCGAGGCGGAGATGCAAAGCCGTGCAAACGTCTGCATTCTATCCGATAAGATGTACGCCAAACTCTTTCCCGCGGGGGGTGACCCGAGCGGACAGAGTCTGCACACGGGCAACCGGCGGTACATCATTGCCGGGGTGTTAGCGGCGCCGAAAGTCGGAATCGTCAACGCAAATTTCGGCGCCGACGTCTCGCTGCCGTACACGACATTCGAGCGCGACTGGTTGCGCGGACGAGCCATTTTTGCCGGTGTCTTTTACGTCTCAGACGTCGCGCAAATGGATGAAACGGAGGCGGCGGCCAAGATCGCTATGCAAAAGATTCATCACAATGCCAAGGGCATCGAGTACCAAACGTTCGATAAAAAAACGTTTAACGCCGTCATCGGTGGGTTTTTTACGGCGCTCACGCTCGTCGTTGGGCTGATCGGCGCCGTATCGCTACTCGTTGCGGGAATCGGCATCATGAATATCATGCTCGTGTCCGTAACCGAACGAACGCGCGAAATCGGCATCCGCAAAGCGATCGGCGCTCGGCAGAGCCAAGTGCTGTGGCAGTTTTTCATTGAAGCTTTGCTACTCTGCGGCCTTGGCTGCGGCATCGGTCTCCTACTGGGGCTCGGCATCGGATTTGCCGTCGATCAACTTGCCATCGTCAAACTTACCGGAACCGCACCGCCCGTTCCGTGGATACCCGCAACGATCGTAGCCGTCGTTTTTGCCGCCGTCGTTACGGTTGCCTTTGGGCTGTATCCCGCATTCCGCGCCGCCCGCTTGGATCCAATTGAGGCACTTCGTTATGAATAACTCTTCCGGCCGCACGATCGATATCAGCGCCGTCACCAAGATTTACCGGAACGGCGAACTTGAAGTGCCCGCTCTGTGCGGCGTTTCGTTTACCGTGCAGCGCGGTGAGTACGTCGCGATCATGGGTCCCTCGGGTTCCGGCAAATCAACGCTGATGAACGTCATCGGTTGTTTGGACCGCATTACTGCGGGCCGCTACATGCTCGACGGTGTCGACGTGTCTTCGCTCGACGACAATGCGCTCGCGGAAATTCGCTTACAAAAGTTGGGCTTTATCTTTCAGGGTTTCAATTTGCTCGCGCGCACCGACGCGGTAAAGAACGTCGCTCTGCCGCTATTTTACGCCGGTGTGAACGCACGGGAACGCACGGCGGCCGCAAAAGCCAAACTGGCCGAAGTGGGTCTTTCCGACCGCGGCAACCACAAGCCGAACGAACTTTCGGGTGGCCAGCAGCAGCGCGTAGCGATCGCCCGGGCACTCGTTAACAACCCGGCGGTGCTGCTGGCGGACGAGCCGACGGGCAACCTGGATTCTGCGACCTCCGAGGACATCATGAGTCTATTCGGGCAGCTCAATGCCGGCGGCCGCACGATCATCATGGTCACGCACGACGAAGAAATCGCCGCCCATGCCAAACGCGTCATCCGGCTGCGGGACGGCCTGATCGTCTCCGACGAGCCGACCGCCGTACCAGCCTAGGCGCTACCGAAACCCACAGGAACCTTTTAACGTTTTGCGGGTATCATGCCAAGACACACCCTTACTAAAGGTTAGAAAAAGCACATGAAGACTCGACTCTTTCCGATGATGATCGTCGGACTCGCCGGCGCCGTTCTCGGCAGTTTTTCGATGATGATTTTTGCGAGCACGCATTTTTCGAACGTCGCCGGGCCCAATAACACGCCCCCCGCCGTAATCGCCGCGCCGCTCGGCGGCGGCAGCGATCAAGACCGCATCGTCAGCGCCGTCAAACGCGTCGAGCCTTCGGTGGTTGCGATCAACGTTGCCGTCAACGGCCGCCAAGTCGTGCCGCTCGATCCGTTCTCGCAGTTTTTCGGGAACGGTCAGAGCCCGCAAGGTTACCGCCAGTACCGCGCCAAGGCGTCAGGTTCGGGCTTCATTTATAAAAATAATGGTGAGATCGTTACGAACGCGCACGTGGTGACGCCGCCGAATAACAGCGCGATCTCAAAACTCGAAGTCGTCTTTAACAACGGCGACCACTGGCCGGCGCACCTCGTGGCCAGTAACGCCAACGCCGACCTTGCCATCATCAAAGTCGACGGCTACAAAAAGCTTCCACCACCGGTGGAACTAGCAAACTCGGACAACTTGGAAGCCGGCCAATGGGCCATCGCCATCGGCGAACCGCTGGAACTGCAGCGCACCGTAACGGTCGGCGTCGTTTCCGGCTTCAACCGCGAAGAGCCGATTCCTGACGAAAACGGCGGCGTGATCGACTTCAAAGGATTGCTGCAAACCTCAGCCCCTATCAACCCCGGCAACTCAGGCGGCCCGCTCGTCGACTTAAACGGCCGCGTCATCGGGGTCAACCAATCAACCGCAGCGCCCGGCCAAGCCCAAGGCATCGGTTTCGCCATCCCGTCGAATACGGTAAAAACGCAAGTCGCCAATCTCGAAACTAATCCGGGCACGCACCAAGGCACCAACATGGGCTTCATCGGCGCCTCGCTCGTCGACCTCAATCCCAACGTCCGCCAGCAGATCGGCTATCAAGGTAAAGGCGGCGTTGCCATCGCCCAAATCTCCGGCGGCACCCCCGCCGACGCAGCCAACCTGCAAGCGGGCGACGTGGTCTTGAGCGTAAACGGAACCCAAATAAGCAGTTCGAAGCAGCTCATCGATATCATCAAAGCAACCAAACCGGGCGCAACCCTCCGGATGCAAGTCTGGTCGGCAGGCGTAAAACGCCTTGCGGCGGTCCAAGTAACCGAACGCCCAGCAAATGCCTTCCAAGCTCAACCCCCACCCCAATCCGGCCCATAGCCGAGGGCCCTTCGACAAGCTCCGGGTGACACCGGCCCTTCGAAACAGAGTCGCGGCTGAGGTTGCCGGTGGATCGTGTGTGGTCCCGGCAGCTTCCACATTTGCGCAAAAGACAGGATGTCGCAACGTTCTTCCCTTGCGCGAATGTGGTGGCAGTGGAAAATCACACGATGTGATTTTCCACGGTGCCGGGACCACACACGGTCCATCGGCAGCCGCCACGACAACCGAAAAAAAGCCCAACCTGCAACCAAAATCGAGCAAAACGTGTCTAAAAGGGTGGAACACAGAGGGCGTATCGGAGTATCATACTCGGTACGTTCTAATCATGTCCTAGAGCGCAATAAGCGGCAAGGCCGATGGAGATTTCCTGAAGGCTGGTCCATGCGTTCGGAAAGAGAGATATATGGCTAAAGTGGTCGGGATCGACCTCGGCACGACCAATTCGGTGGTTGCCGTTATGGAGGGCTCAACGCCCACCGTTATCGCAAATGCCGAAGGCAGTCGCACGACACCCTCGGTTGTCGCATTCACGAAAACCGGCGAGCGTCTCGTCGGACAGTTGGCAAAACGCCAGGCGATCACGAACCCGGATCGCACGATTTCATCCATCAAGCGCCACATGGGCGAGGGTGACTATCGCGTTAAGATCGACGGCAAAGATTACACGCCGCAAGAAATTTCGGCGATGATTCTTCAGAAATTGACGAACGACGCCTCGAACTATCTGGGCGAGCGCGTGACCAAAGCGGTTATCACCGTTCCCGCATACTTCAACGACGCTCAGCGTCAGGCAACCAAAGATGCCGGCAAGATTGCCGGTCTGGACGTGTTGCGTATCATCAACGAGCCGACGGCTGCCGCCCTCGCGTACGGCCTCGATAAAAAGGCCAACGAAACGATTCTGGTCTGGGATCTCGGCGGCGGAACGTTTGACGTTTCGATTCTCGAAGTCGGCGACGGCGTGTTCGAAGTCAAATCGACCAACGGCGACACGCGTCTGGGCGGCGACGATTACGATGCGCGCCTTGCGAATTATCTCGTCGAAGAGTTCCGCAAAGATCAGGGCATCGATCTTTCGGGCGACAAGCAAGCCATGCAGCGCTTGACCGAAGCGGCCGAAAAAGCCAAGATCGAACTCAGCACGGTCGTGCAGACGAACATCAATCTGCCCTTCATCACGGCAGACCAAAATGGTCCCAAGCATCTCGATCTCACGTTGACGCGAGCGAAGTTCGAAGAGCTCACCCACGATCTCACCGACCGTTGCGTGCAGCCTTTCAAAAGCGCTATCGCCGACGCCAAGATCGACATTTCAAAGATCGACGAAGTCGTGCTGGTCGGCGGTTCGACGCGCATGCCCGTCATTGCCGAACTCGTCAAGAAGCTCACGGGTAAAGATCCCAATCAGTCGGTCAATCCCGACGAAGTTGTCGCGATCGGTGCCGCGATTCAGGCGGGCGTGCTCGGCGGCGACGTCACCGGCGTCGTTCTGCTCGACGTCACGCCGCTTTCGCTTGGCCTAGAAACACTCGGCGGCGTCATGACGACGCTCATCGAACGCAACACGACGATTCCGACGCGCAAGACGCAAGTCTTCACGACGGCCGAAGACGGTCAAACCTCGGTCGACATTCACGTGCTGCAGGGCGAACGCCCGATGGCTCCCGACAATAAAACGCTCGCACGTTTCCGTCTGGAAGGTATCCCCGCCGCGCCGCGCGGCGTTCCGCAGATCGAAGTCACCTTCAACATCGATGCCAACGGCATCGTAAACGTCGGTGCGAAAGATCTCGGCACGGGTAAAGAACAGCAGATCCAAATCACCGCAACGACCAATCTCTCCAAAGAGGAAGTCGAACGGATGGTCCGCGATTCGGAAGCTTCCGCGGCTGAAGATCAGCGCAAAAAAGAGGAAGCCGAAGTTCGCAATCAAGCCAGCAGCTTGATTTACTCGACCGAAAAATCGCTTAAGGAAGTCGGCGACAAACTCGATCCGGCCGCCCGCGGCGACGTTGAAATCGCTCTCGGCGAACTCAAGAAAGTTTCCGAAAACGGAACCGTCGCGGAAATCAAACCGGCAGTTGAGAAGTTGCAGCAAGCCAGCTACAAGATGGCCGAACTGCTCTATCAAAAAACGCAGCCCGAAGGCGCTGCAGCCGGCGACGGCGCCGCTCCGCAAGACGAACACGCACAAAACGGTTCGGGGAACGGCGCGCCCAAACACGACGAAGACGTCATCGACGCGGACTTTACCGAAGCTAAGTAAGCGAGAACCGCTCCCATCCCCTGAGTTTGTCAAAAACAACATTTCGACAAGCTCGGGGGTGACGGGCGTGGGTTCCCACTTATTTCTATTTGGAAATGTGATGAAAGACGAAGCGAAAGACATTCCCGATTTTGTTACGGACCGCGTTGCCGAGGGCAACGGGGAAACGTCGGTAACGACCGTCGACCTTGAAGCGCAGCTTGCGGAAGCAAACGCGAAGGCCGACGACAACTACAATAAGTTTTTGCTCGCAATGGCCGACTTTGAGAACTATAAGAAGCGGATCGAGCGTCAATTCGGCGACATCGCACTCGCCGGACGCCGGTCGCTGCTGCTTAAAGTTCTACCAGTGCTGGACAACTTGGAGCGGGCGCTCAATTACGACGAGGCGAGCGACGGTTTGCGCGGCGGCGTGCAACAAACGCTCAAGGGATTTGAATCCGTCCTCGTTGGCGAAGGCGTTCGCCCGGTTGAGGTTAAGGGCAAACCCTTCGATCCTAAGATTGCCGAAGCCATCGGAACGCAAGCCGCAGCCGGTGTTGCGGACGAAACCGTACTTGAAGAAGCCGAAAAGGGATATACCCTCGGCGAAGAGTTGCTGCGCCCGGCGAAAGTTATTGTTGCTAAGAATTCGTGAACTATAAAAACTATTACGACATCTTAGGTGTTCCCAAGAATGCGCCGGAAAAGGATCTGAAATCGGCGTACCGTAAGCTCGCGCGCAAATGGCACCCGGACGCCAATCCGGAAAACACCGCCGCGGCCGAAGAGAAATTCAAGGAAGTCCAAGAAGCGTACGAAGTACTGGGCGATTCCGAAAAGCGCAAAAAATACGACATGCTCGGCAGCAATTGGCAGCAAGCGGCGCGTCAGGCCGAACAGCAGCGCCGTTACCGCACGGCGCAAGATGAAACCGTTTTTGATTTCGGAAACTTCGGCGCTGCAGGCGCCGGTGGCGCCGGGGCGGGCCCGACGGGCTTCTCAGATTTCTTCGATATGTTTTTTACGGGCGTCGGACGGCGGCAAGGTGCGGGACCGGCGCAAACGCGCACGGCGCCGCAACGCGGACAAGATCTCGAGACGACCATCGAACTCGGATTGCGCGATGTTTACGACGGCGGCAAGAAATCGGTGTCGTTGCAACTCGAAGATGTGTGTCCGCGCTGCCGCGGAACCGGCACCGTTTCCGGCGGCCTCTGCCCGCAATGTCACGGCACGGGCAGATTACTGCAGACCAAAAAATTCGACGTCACCATTCCCAAAGGCATTCGCGAAGGGCAGCGTATCCGGCTTGCGGGTCAAGGCGGCGCAGGCGTCGGCGGGGGTCCGAATGGTGACCTGTTCTTGATCGTCAAGCTGGGCGACGACTCGACGTATAAGCGCCAAGGCGACGATCTCTACGTCGATCTTCCCGTCAGCGTTTACGATTTAGTGCTCGGGGGCGAAGTGAGAGTTCCGACCATGGCGGGCCAAGTAACGATGACCGTTCCGGCCGGAACGCAAAACAACCGCACGTTGCGCCTTTCCGGCAAAGGAATGCCCAAGGCTCGCAACTCGGGCACCGGCGACCAGTACGTCCGTCTGCTCGGACAACTCCCGCAAAATCTTACCGACAAAGAGAAGAAACTCTATAGAGAGCTTGCGTTGATGCGCAACGGAAAGAAGCCATGATTACAGATATCGCCTTCACCGTCTATCCTTCGAACGACGTAGCCAAGCTAACCGGCTTTTATACGGGCGTGTTGGGCCTGAAGATGACCAACAAAGTCGAGGAAGAGGGTCAATTGCAGTATGCGGAATTCACCGTCGGAAGCGGCTACTTTGGCTTGATGACCGCGCAATGGATGGACCGGGACGCCGGCAGCGCTTCCGGCATCGGCTTTGAAGTCGACGACCTGACGGCCTGGTTGCGAACCTTGGCCGATAAAGGCGTAAAAACCGGTGACCCGTATGACACGCCGGTCTGCCGCATCGCTTCGATCGAAGATCCCGAGGGCAACAAAATCACGTTCCATCAAACGACGGTCCCGCACTAACTGACCCCGTGTTGCCCTAAAACCCTCAAAGTGCGCACTGCACGAACGCGCGCTGCCCTTGCAACTCCCCTCACGTTGAGCATGTCGAAGGGCCTATGATGGGCGGTCCCCCGGTCCACCTCATGTGGTCCAACGCGTATAGCTCCAATAAACCGAAAGTCGGCAAAGTCGAACTCCGGCGAATCGGCGCATTCTTTAAGCCCTATTGGGTTCAGAACGCAATTCTGCTTGCGTGCATGCTGGGCGCATCGCTGCTCGGCCTTATCGCGCCGATCGTCACCGCGCACATCATCGACAGCGCCATTCCCCACCGCAACTTCAACGAACTCTTTGCCGATATCGGCATCATCGTCGCGGCCGCGTTCGTCGGAATGTTTATCGGCGTGTATCAGGGCTATCTCAATTCAATTGTCGGCGAAGGCATCATGCGGGATATCAGAACGCGTTTGGTCTCGCATCTGCACAAGATGCCGCTATCGTTTTTCACCAATACGAAGACCGGCGAAATTATGAACCGCGTTTCGAACGACGTGGACAATATCGACAACGTCGTCACGGGAACGCTCGTCACGATCATCACAAACTTCTTCGTGATCGTTACGACGCTGGTAACCATGTTTCTCATCAGTTGGAAGCTCGCGCTGCTCGCGCTGATCGTGGTGCCCCTGATGATTATTCCGCTGAGCCCGGTCGGGCGCAAAATGTACGAGATCCGAAAGAAAACGCGCGAGAAACGCGACGAGATCGAGAGCATAACCCAAGAAACGCTGTCGATTTCCGGGATCACGCTCATTAAGTCTTTCGCGCGCGAGGGTCACGAAAACACGCGCTTCTACGACGTCGGTTCGCGGTTGATGAAACTCGAAATCAATCTTGCGATGGTGGGCCGCTGGTTTATCGGCGCAATTCAGGCGATGGTCACGTTCGGGCCCGCCGTCATTTGGCTCGGCGGCGGCTGGCTCGCCATTCACGAAGGTCTCAAAGTCGGCGTGATCGTGGCATTCGTCACGCTCATCGTCAGCCGACTGTACGGACCGGCCGCCGCGCTCGCGGGCATTCAAGTGCAAATCGTCAGCGCGCTCGCCGTCTTCGAGCGCATTTTCGAATATCTCGACATGCAAACCGAACCCTACAGCCCGCCCGGCTCGATCGAACTGCCCGGTATTATCGGCGACATCCGCTTCGAAGACGTGCGCTTTGCCTACGGCCGCGACCGGGACGTACTTGCCGGTGTCACGTTCCACATCAAGCCGGGACAGGTGGCGGCATTCGTCGGACCCTCGGGCGCAGGAAAAACGACGATCACCCAACTCGTGCCGCGTTTCTACGATCCGCAAGGCGGGACAATTTTCATCGACGATCACGATCTTAAAACGGTAACGCTCGAGTCGCTGCGCCGCGACATCGGCATCGTTACCCAAGAGACGTATCTCTTTCATGAGACCATCGCGAGCAATTTGCGCTACGCGCGGCCCGATGCAAGCGACAGCGCCATTGAAGACGCCGCGCGTTCGGCGAGCATTCACGACTTCATCGCCGGCTTGCCCGACGGATATCAAACCATCGTCGGCGAACGCGGCCACAAACTTAGCGGCGGTGAACGGCAGCGGCTCGCGATCGCGCGCGTCTTGTTAAAAAACCCGCGCATTCTCATTCTCGACGAAGCGACGAGCGCACTTGATTCGCACAACGAGGCGGCGATCCAGGATGCCCTCGTGCCGCTGATGCGTGGGCGAACGAGTCTGGTTATCGCGCACCGTCTCTCGACTATTCTCTCGGCCGATGTGATCTTCGTTGTCGAAGGCGGCCGCATCGTCGAAAGCGGAACGCACGCCGTACTCCTTGCAAGAGGGGGCTCGTACGCGCGGCTTTACCGGCGTCAGTTCCGGGATGAGGCGCGCATCACCGCGACGTAAGAAGCGGGCATGAGCCACCGATTCACCCTCGGCGTCATCACCGGCATCCTCGCGCTTCTCGTAGCCGGATTCGCCGGCGCGTATCTGATGGTAACGAACGGCATGCTGCCGGCTAATGCCGATGCCAAACCGGGGCGGTTAGAAACGTGGGCGGCGAAGAAATCGCTGAACGCAGCGATCGCGCGCGACATGCCGCGTTCTCCCAACCCGGTCGCGCAAACCACCTTCAATTTCACCGAGGGAATCAAACTCTACGGCGCAAACTGCGCGGTGTGTCACGGAGTCGCTTCAGGCGAACGCACGAACATCGCAAAAGGCTTCTACCAAGTCGCGCCGCAGCTCGCGAAAAAAGGCGTAGAAGATGATCCGGCCGGCATAACCTATTGGAAGATTACGCACGGCATCCGCTTCACGGCGATGCCCGCATTTTCAAAAACGCTAACCGACTCGCAGCGTTGGCAAATTACGCTTCTGCTTGAACACATGGACAAATTGCCGC
>JALZBM010000071.1 GCA_030947385.1 Vulcanimicrobiota bacterium | reverse complement strand
ATGTTGTGTACCCGCCAAGGACCCCCGCCATCAGCAGCACGCGCATGAACGGCGACATTCCGATGGAACTTGCGAGCGAGAACTGCCAAACGAGGCCGATCACAAAGCTGCCCGTCACGTTGATAAACAACGTCCCCCAAGGAAATCCCGATCCAAACTGCTGCGCAAAAGCGAATCCGACAATATAGCGAAGGACCGATCCGGCCGCGCCACCTAAAGCGACGGCAACCAGAGCCTGAACGCTCATTTATTTCGCAGATCCCGCACGGTAGCGAATTACTTCGACGGTTTCCAGCGTAATGAGACCTTCCTGAACGATCGCATCGAGCGCCGGTAAGAAGGCGCGAATCTTCTCTTCGCTCTCGACCATCTCGATCAGGATCGGCAGGTCGGTTGAAAGGTCGAACACGCGCGCGGCATGCACGACAGAATGTCCGCCGAAGCCCTCAATGCCTTTAAATACCGTAGCGCCGGATAAACCCGCCGCACGCGCCGCCGCCACGATCGCCGAATACAGCGGTTGCGCGCCATGCCGGTCGCTCTCGCCGATAAAAATTCGCAAAAGCTTTCCCGTGCCTTCAAGTTTCATTGTTTGCCTTCCGTTTGCGTGGCTTCACCGGTTCCATCATTGGACTTAAATCGAAGCGACCTTTGCTAGCAACCATCACTTTCCATAAATCGCCGGCTTTTGCCAGCCGCTCGCGCATGTTATCGATGCGGAAGTCGTTGATATCGCAACCGAGTTCGATTTCTTCCCAGGTAACGGGCGCGGAGACGCCGGCCTGCGGCTGCGGCCGCACGGAATAGACCGATGCGAGCGTGCTGCCCCAGCGGTTTTGATTGTAGTCGACGAGTACGCGCGCAGCGGGGCGCTTCTCGATGCGGTATTCTGCGGTCGCAAGTTCAGGATAGTTGGACGCGACGGCCTGCGCAAATGCTTTAGCAAAGGTCCATACTTGTTTTTGAAGCGGACCGCGCACGATCGGAACGTACACGTGAATGCCTTTGGAACCAGAGGTCTTGGCATAGGCGGGGATCTTTAGTCCGGCCAGGCCGTCGCGCACGATCAACGCCACTTCGCGCACGCGTGAGAACGGTGCGCTGCCCGGGTCGAGATCGAAATGCAAATAATCGGGCCGGTCGATGTCGTCGCAGCGCGCATACCACTGATTGAGATCGATGCACCCGAGATTGACTACCCAAAGCAGGGCCGCCAGATCGTTTATCATCGGAAAGTCGATGACGTTGCCCGAGCCGTGTTCGATCCGGCAGGTTTGCAACCACTCGGGGTGCGGGTTCGGCGTGCGTTTCATAAAGAAAAACTCGCCGTCGATACCGTGGGGGTAGCGTTTCATGACCATCGCGCGGTCTTCCAAGTGCGGCAACAGCACCGGCGCGACGTCGGCATAATACTGAAGCAAGTCGCCTTTGGTCACTCCCAGGTCGGCCCAGAACACCTTTTTCAAATTCGTTAAACGAACGTCGTTCTTGCCGGCCCTCACCATCGCGTCGTTTTGATCTTTAGGAATAATCGTCGCGGCCATAGAACAGGCTTCGACGTGGACTGGGTTTACGACATGCCGACGTGGCAGTATGCGCTTATCGTGGTCGCGACTTCGCTGTGCCTGGCATGCGGTTCCCACGTTCTGTTCCGGCGCATCGTCGCGCGCGACGAGCTCCTGCGCCATAACGACGTCGCGGGGTTCATCGCCTCGCTGGTGGGCGTGATTTACGCCGTTCTTCTTTCCTTTATCGTGGTCGTCGTGTGGCAAGAGTACGACACGGCAGGCGGCGTCGCACAAAAAGAAGCCAGCGCCGTTTCCGATCTCTACCACCTTACCTACGGCTACCCGCAGACCATCGGCGAGCATCTGCGCACAGATTTACGCCGTTACAGCGCCCTCATGGTCGAGCGAGAGTGGCCTCAAATGCAGCGCGGCGGCCAAAGCTCGGAAGCCGGCGAGCTGGGCCATCATATTTTGGGGCACATTCTTCGGCTGGCCGCCCGCACCGAGGCCGCGGCCCAGCTGCGTTCGCTGAGTTTGACCGACATCCAGTCGTTCTTCGACGCGCGGCGCGACCGTCTCAATCAGAATCAAACCAGCCTTCCCCGCATCCTCTGGACGACTCTGCTTATCGGAGGCATCGTGACCGTTGCGTTTACGTTCTTTTTTGGAATGGAGAGCGCGCGCTTCCAACTCACGATGACGGCCGGACTTACGATCGTTATCGCGATGATGTTCGTGCTGATCGTCGAGCTGGATTTTCCGTTTCGCGGGGATACGCGCGTGGCGCCGACGATGTGGACCGACGTGTCGCAGGAGATGGCGCGCGAATCACCCCAAAATATTTATCGACCGTGAAACGATAACCGCGATCGTCGCAAACGAAATACTCGACTGGGTCATCATCAGCATTTTCGCCATGCGCGTGAGCGGCATCGTATCCGCCGGACTGAGCGCGGTTGCCGTGTTAAACGCAAGGAAGACGTAATCGACGAATAGCGGTTTCCATCCCGTATCGACGCACAATGCGCCACCCTGTGCGCCGCCGAGCATCTGCGGAAACTGAAAATCCGGATTCTCGAATTGGGCCGCGTTGTTTTTGTGAGCGCGGGCTTCGGGTCCGTCCGAATCCAATTCCCAATACCAAAGCGAAAAAACGACGATATTGGTGGCCCAAATTTGAAGGCCGGCGAGGAGGAGTTGACCGCCGGTTTCTTTGTGATGCACGCTTGGGTGAATCAGCGACGTTACGAGCAGCACCACGGACAAGATATTGAAAAAATTGACGATCGCGATGAGGGCGATGGACGCCATGCGGTGCCAGCGCGTTTCATTTCCACGATAGGGGGAGGTGACTAAGAGCGGCACTAAGAGCGCCAATACCAAAAGCGGAAACAGCCAGAAGGGACCAAACGTAAATTTTGGAGGCAACGTAACGTAGAGTGCAACCGCCAACAGGACGCCGATCGCAGCATGCCACCGCGGTTCGAAATTCGCCACCTTCGAGTGCCGTCTCGCCTCACTCACGACAGACTCCCTACCGCGCGCGAAACGATAACGCCGATCGTAACGAAGGAAATAAATGCCTCCGCGATCATGAGGGCTTTACCCAAACGGGTGAGTGGAAAGGTATCGGCCGGGCTAAACGCCGACGCATTGGTGAACGCCAGGAACAAATAATCCATGAAGAGCGGTTTCCAGTCAGGATCGATGCAGCCCATCCGCATGTCGCCGAATGCCATCTGTGGAAAGAGAAACGCCGCGTTTTTAAATTCGCCCGCGCTCGGCGCATGGGCCCGCGCGTCGGGTCCGCCGCCATCGACTTCCCAGTACCACATGGCAAAAACCAAAATATTGGTCAGCCAGATCTGCACGCCCGCGAGCAGAAGCGAACCGCCCCCAAAGTTCGAATGTCTTCCGGGATGGAGGATCGCATGGATAAGCAGCACGACCGACGCAACGTTAAAAATATTGAGGATAGCGATTAACGCGATCGCGGCGATCCGCTGCCCGCCCGTCTCGTGCTTGCGGACCGGTGCGAGTAGCGAAAGGGGTACTAAGATCACCAAAACCAGAACGGGAACGATCCAAACCGGTCCAAACGTGACCTTCGGCGGCAAGCTTATATACAGCACCAGCGCGGCCACGGCTGCAAGCGACGCGTGCCAGCGTGGTTCGTCGTTGCCGAAATGCCCTTCGATCATCGCGCCTCCATTCGCATGGATTGGCGGGTTTGCTTGCAAAATGCAGCGCTTATGACGAAAATTCCGGCGGTAGCTTTATCGTCGGCCGCCGAATACGCGCGCAAATACGATCTTCACGGGCTGCTCATCACCCAGGCAGGCGAAACGCTCTGCGAAGAATATGCGGGCGGCTATGATGCGGAGAAGCCGCATGCGTTGTACAGTGGTACGAAGTCTTTTTGGGGTGTAGCCGCGGCCGCCGCGGTGGACGACGGTCTGCTGGAATTCGACGAGCCCGTTTGCGAAACGTTGCCGCCGTGGCGAACCGATTCGCGCAAAGCGCTCGTGACGATCCGTCAGCTTCTTTCGCTAACGGCCGGCGTGCCGTTCGGCGGCCTCGGCGCAGGGGTACCCCGTTTTGAAGACGCGGTGGCAAAACCACTCACGAGCGAGCCCGGCAGCGTCTTTACCTACGGCGGAATTCCGCTGCAAATATTCGGGGCCGTACTTACTTCGAAGCTGCATTCCCAAAAACAATCACCGCTCGATTATTTGCGGGTACGAATCTTCGAACCGATCGGTTTGCAGATCGGCTCGTGGCGTACGCTCAAAGATGGGTCGAACACGATGCCCACGGGCGCATTTCTGAGCGCCCGCAACTGGCTGCGTTTCGGCCGGCTCGTATGCGACGGCGGCGCATGGGGTGGCAAGCAGCTCGTTTCCCGCAAGAATATAACGGAATGCTGGAAGCCTTCGAGCGTCAATCCGCGGTACGGCCTGGGTTTTTGGCTGGAAGCACCGGGCGCAAAGAGTCCATTTGTCGCCTACGCTTCCGGTTCGGGAAAGCAGGCGCTGTATATCATTCCGCAATTACAAACGGTTGCCGTCCATTTTAGCCAAAGCAAGAACTACCGGCACGAACGCTTCGTGCAACTTCTGAGCGCAGGTTAATTGCTATAGAGCGTGCCGGCTGAAATAGGCGCCGAGCGCATCGCGCCCTGCTCGAGGCCCCACTTCTTAAGAATGCGATCGTAGCTGCCGTCGGCAACCATTTTTTGAAGCGCCGCTTGGACGGCATCGCGCAATTTTCGATTGTTTTTCGGAATCGCAATGCCGTATGGAACGACGCCGAATTGCTTCCCGATAATATCGAACCGTTTTCCGCCTTGATACGTTTTTGCAATGTAGGCGACGACCGGAAAATCCGAAAGATGCGCTACGGACTTGCGTTCGACGATCTGTTTGAACGCTTCGTCATCGGTTTTATATGACAGCATCTTGATGGTGCCCAGATGCACGCTCTTGCACTTATCCGATTGCGCCTTGACCATCTTTTGTTGCGAAGTACCGTCTTGCAAATCGACCGTCCGTCCGCACAGATCGCCGAGGCCGAAGATATGCAGCGGATTGCCCTTCTCCACTAAAATTCCCGAACCGGCCAAAAAGTAATCTACAAAGTCGACTTGCTTTTCGCGCGCGCGGTCGTCGGACATGGCCGACATCACGATATCGTATTGCCCGGCCTGCAAAGCCGGCAAAATCGTTTTGAAATCGTGATTGACGAACGCAACCGTCGTGCCCAGATGGGTTGCCAGCTCCCGGGCGATGTCGTAGTCCAAGCCGGTTACCTGATGCGTGTGGGGTGCGTAAAATTCGACCGGCGCATAGGAAATATCGGAACCCACGCGTAGCGGCCCTGAAGTCAACGCCAAAAAAAGCGCGGCTAAAGCAAATACATGCATGCGGGCGAGATTACACCCCCGGCGGGCAAGAAGCCTGGGCCGCGATTAATTCTGAGTTAGAACTGCCGCCGGCGGGCTTACGGCGATGCAATGGTACCGCCGTGCGCCCGATAGTAATAGGAGCACGGCATTTGCCAAGCTTTCCCCGAGGTTAGGGTCACGCATTTGAACGAGGCAACACAGGTGAGCGGTCAGTCAAAATTCGGGATCCTGCAGCGCGCGCACAATCGTCTGCAAAACGACCGTGCGGAACTTTCCAGGCAAGTGGTCGCGCTCCTGATCGAACGGCGCAAAGTGCGCCTCGAAGATCACGAAGCAAGTACCGCGCTCGACGCAAAGATCGAGGAACTGAACCGCAAAATCAAGGCCGCCAACGAGGCCGCACAAGACTTCTTCGTACGCTTGACCAACCTCTAAAGAACGGCAAAACGCCCGGCCCCAAAAAAGGAACGGGCGTTTTTGATGATTTGGTGCCAAGACCGAGAGTCGAACTCGGGACACCGCACTTTTCAGGCGCGTGCTCTACCAGCTGAGCTATCTTGGCGCACCCCCCTTGGGAGGCCGCCCCCCGAGTTCAACGTCCAGGGCTCCCGTCCTGTTGGAACGTAGAAGCGCGCATGGACGAACCGCAAACTCCACTTCAAGCATTTGCAACCCTCGATATTCGCGTCGGGACCATTATTGCTGCACAGACGTTTGCTCAAGCGCGCGTACCGGCGTACAAACTTACACTTGATTTCGGCGCGCCTATTGGAACGCGCCGGTCCAGCGCGCAGATTACCGATCGTTATAATGTAGAGGAACTCATCGGCAAACACGTGCTCGCGGTTGTCAACTTTCCGCCCAAACGCATCGCCGGATTTCTTAGTGAGGTTCTGGTGTTGGGCGTTCCGGACGAGCACGGTGCCGTCGTCCTCGTCCAGCCCGATTTTCCAGTCCCGGCGGGGGGTCGTCTATACTAAAAATCGTAGCAACCAACCGGATGTAGCGTGAGTTACATTATTTATGATCGACTTTTTCTTGAAGCGGCCGATCCTGGCATCCGTTGCTTCGCTCATCATACTGCTGGTGGGCCTCGTTTCGATTCCGCTGCTCCCGGTGGCGCAGTTCCCAGCGGTGGCCCCGCCGACGATCACGGTGCAGGCAGTCTACTTAGGCGCGAGTGCAGAAGCGGTCGAAGCGTCGGTCACGACGCCCCTGGAGCAGGCCCTCAACGGCCTCGAGGGGTTGCGGTACATCTCTTCGCAGTCGGGCAACGACGGCGTCAGCACGATCACCCTCGTCTTCAACCTCGATAGAAATCTCGATCAAGCCGCAAACGACGTCCAGAACGCCGTCAATCTCGCGCAGGGCCGGTTACCGAACGAAATCAAGCAAACGGGAATTACCGTCTTTAAGAATTCCGGATCGTTTATCATGGCGATCGGATTGAGCACGGACGGCAAGATCGATGCAACGCAACTCAGCAACTACGTCGATCTCAACGTCGCAAACGAATTGCGGCGCATTCCCGGAGTGGGCAACATCTTAATCTTTGGCGAGCGCAAGTACGCGATGCGCTTGTGGATCGATCCCCGCCGCTTAGCGGACAACGGCCTCGCCGCGGGTGACGTGGTCAAAGCCCTACAAGAACAGAACGTGCAAGTGGCGGCCGGGTCGATCGGCGCGCCGCCGACCCTCGGGCATCAGCCTTTCGAAATGTCCGTGCGCGCCACGGGGCGGCTCACCAGCCCCGCGGACTTCAAACGCATTATCCTCAAAACGACTCCGGACGGCGGACGGGTAACCGTCGGCCAAATCGGGCGCGTGGAAATCGGCGCGGAAAGTTATGCGACGAACTTGCGCTTCGATCGCCACGCGTCGGTCGGACTCGGCGTACAGCAGCTGCCCAACGGAAACGCGCTAGACGTTTCGAGGCGCGTCATCGCAAAACTCGACGAGTTGCAGCGCAAATTTCCAGCCGGAGTGAAATACAAAGTGGCTTTCGACGCGACGGACTTCGTGCGCGATTCCATTCACGACGTCACCGTTACGCTTTTCATCGCTATTTTGCTCGTCATCGGCGTCATCTTCTTATTCTTGCAAGACTGGCGCACGACGCTCATCCCCGCCATTACGATACCGATTTCGCTCATCGGAACGTTCGGATTAATGCGCATTTTCGGATTTTCAATTAATACGCTCACCCTTTTCGGTCTAACGCTCGCGACGGGCCTCGTCGTCGACGATGCGATCGTCGTCATCGAGAACATTTCGCGCTTCATCTACGAAAAGGGAATGCCGCCGTTCAAAGCCGCTACGGAGGCGATGCGCGAGATATCGGGGGCCGTCGTTGCGACGTCGCTGGTTCTTCTTTCGGTCTTCATTCCCGTCGGATTTTTCCCGGGCACAACCGGCGCGCTTTACAAGCAGTTCGCCCTCACGATTGCCTGCGCGATCGCAATCTCGCTCTTTAACGCACTGACGCTAACCCCGGTGCTATCGGCATTGCTGCTCGGGCGTGTCGAACGCCCGAAGAACACGTTTTTTATGCGCGTCAACAAGATCATCAACGGGACGCGCAAACGTTACGACGGCATTTTGCCCGCGATCATTTCCCGTTGGCCCATCGTGCTCGGCCTCTTCATCGCAGCGCTGGTCTTTACGGGCTTTATGTATAAAATTACGCCCACGGGTTTCGTTCCCGATGAAGACCAGGGGTTCATGATCGTTGCATCCCAAGCACCGGAAGGCACGTCGGCCGATAGCATGCTCGTCGCGCAGAAAAAGATTGAGGACATTTTGTTCAAACAGCCCGAAATCACGGACGTCTTCGACGTTGGCGGGTTTGGGTTTACGGGCAATGGGTCCAATCACTCGACGATGTTCGTGCGGCTCCAACCGCTGGCCGAACGCGGCGGCGGACCCCACAGCGCAGGAGCCGTCGTCGGCAGATTATTCGGACAACTCTCGCAAGTGACGGGGGCGCAATCGTTCCCGCTCGTTCCGCCCGCAATCAACGGCCTCGGCTTCCAAGGCGGTTTCTTCTTCGAACTTCAAGATCGCGGAAACATCGGAATTTTACCGCTGGCGTTCAGTGCGTATCAGATGATGGGCATGGCGGCGAAGGATCCCGCTCTGAGCAACACCTTCACCACATACACCGTGAACAGTCCGCAACTCGTCGCGCAGATCGACCGCGAAAAGGCAAAGAACCTGGGAATTCCGCTCGACCGGATATTCCAAACGATGCAGGTGTATCTTGGTTCGGTTTACGTGAATGACTTCGATTACTTGAACCGCTCGTACCGCGTATACGTGGAGGCCGACGCGCCTTTCCGCTCTAGTCCGAACGATTTGCAGAATATCTTCGTACGCAGCGACTCCGGCGGCACCGTGCCGCTTTCGTCCCTGATGCTGGCTACGCAAACCAAAGTGCCGCCCGTGATCACGCACTTCAACTTGTTCCGATCGGTCGAACTCAACGGGCAGCCCGGGCCGGGATTCGGTTCGACGGACGCGATCAACGAAATGCAGAAACTGCAGAAGCTGCTTCCACCGGGAACCGGCTTCGAATGGAGCGGCCTCTCGCGCGAACAAATCGAGGGTGGCAGCACGGCCGGGCTCATCTTCCTGCTGGGAATCATCTTCACGTATCTCGTGCTTGCGGCGCAATACGAGAGTTTCATCGATCCCTTGATCATTCTGCTATCCGTCCCGCTCGCGCTGCTCGGCGCACTCGGCGCCATCTTTATTCGCAACTTTTTCCTGGCGGGTCTAACCCACACGTATGAAGTGGCGGATGTCTACGCTCAGGTCGGTTTCGTTATGCTGGTGGGGCTCGCGAGCAAGAACGCTATTCTGATCGTGGAATTTGCGAACCAATTGCGGGCACAAGGCCACTCGATTGCCGATGCCGTCATCCGCGCATCCGAAACGCGGTTGCGCCCGATTCTGATGACGTCGATTGCGTTCATTTTAGGCATCTTTCCGCTCGTCATCGCTACGGGTAACGGCTCGGCGTCGCGTAACTCTCTAGGTACCGTTGTATTCGGCGGCATGCTCGTCTCAACGTTCCTAAACCTATTCGTCGTCCCCGTACTCTACGTGCTCATTATTTCAATCGAAGAACGGATCCGACCCCGCAAACATAAGCGCACGAACGGTCAGGCGCTCGTCAACGAGCCTCTTGTTGGTTCTCCCGAAGCGATCTAACGGCAGCGTTAGGGGCCGGCTGGGTTTAAACGTTCTTC
>JALZBM010000250.1 GCA_030947385.1 Vulcanimicrobiota bacterium | reverse complement strand
GTATTGTGCGTCGTTCTTCAACCACTTCAACGCCGCCGTTCGTCCGATGCTCGCGGTCGATCGCGAGCTCGACCACGTGAGCGCATCGCTTGACGAAATCAATACGCTCTTTAGCAAGATCGACTGGGATTTACGTTTCTACGACGAGCGGCTCAAACTTGAGCGGTACACTTCCGCAATCGAGACCACCAACTATCAAACGCAACAAGAAATCAACAAGCTCCGCCTGGGCGAGAAGCTCACGTCCGATCCGGAGCGCGCGCACCAGGTGCATATGCTCGCTCAAGAAATGCAGCGCGCGCTCGATAAGCAAAAGCAAATCGGCTGGGACATCCATTCGATGGTCGTCGTCATGATGGATTTTCCCATCGGCACGAGCGACTTGGGCCGGCCCTTAAACGGGTTCGTCCCAGCCGATTTGAGCGTTCCTAAGGACGCGCGCGACATCAAGGCCGTGCTGCGCTTTAACGGCATGCGCGACCGTCTGCGCGACGCGCAAGGGATGGCTGCCGGCTACGCCGCTACGATCGGCGAAGCATATTGTTAGCCCTTACATGCTGTCTTTGGCGGCGTTAGCGGACGGGATGACGCTCGGATTCTTTTCGGCGAAGGCGCCGTTCGGGTTGGATTTCACCCAGACCGTTAAGTCCCACAGCGCCGGGAATTCAAAGAATTTAACGACGTCGGTGGCGCTCGTGGCTTTGCCGAGCTTAACGACGATGGCCGGGTCGAGGTTGGCGGTCGTTCCGCCGGCCGCGATGATTTTCTTCGCGTTCGTCGAGCCGTAGGTCAGCGCTCCGGTCTTGGGGTCTTTGACGATGAAGTGATAGTGAGCGTGTTTGAAGTTGGACCAGCGCGCGGGGTTTATTCCCCAGATATGCGGCGGGTTGTTTGCGTGAAGCACGGAGAAGTCGGCACCGAGCAGATTTCCTTTCACGTCGTACCAGAGTTGGCTGGGATGTTGGGCATCCGCTGATTGCCAATCGAAGTTCGCATAGCTGATCGCGCCCGTGTTGTCTTCGTTCGTGTAACGAACGTATCCGGCTTTTTCAGCATCCGCCGCGGTCGGGAACCGCTGCATTAAATCGGCTTGCATCGAACGCACGAAGAGCGTCTCGGCGGCGCCGACGGGTTTGTCGGAAAGCTTTGCCTTCACCTTAGAAGCCGCCATCGCTTTGGGGGGCATCTTCATTTTCGCCGCCATCGCGTGCGTCTGGGGTACTGCGAACGCAACCGTGCCGCTTGCAAATAGCGCTAGGACGCTAGCGCAAAGAACGCGCCGAACCATCATAAAATTTGCTCCTTCATAAAAAGACACTATCGAATACCACGCTTTTAACGGCCGGCATGGGAGCGCCTGTGTCACGCCTAGTCCCAAGTGTCATGCCGAGTCCCATGCCGAGTCCCATGTGTCGTGCTGAGCTTGTCGAAGCACGGCCTTTCGACAGCTCAGGGGTAGCGGGCTTCAGGGGCGGGCGGCCGGCGTTGGAGAGTCGGAAGGCTCGGGAGACGGCGTCAGTTTCGGCGCGACGGTGGCCGCAGGTTGTTTGCTGGGCGCGATGGTCGAAAAAGGCAGCGGTTTATAATCCGCGTGCACCGGATCGATGCTTGTGCTGATCGGCGGCGCTGCAACCACCGTCACGCCGCCGGTTTTTACCGCCGCGAGCGTGGCGGCGGTGCGTGCGCGCAAAAGCGTGCCGGGATCGAGTTGCAGATCCGCGCCTTTGCGGAACATCCGGTACAGATAATGATACGGGATGAAGATATCCTTGACGGTGTCGGTAATGCCGGCCGTCGTAACGGCACCGGCACTCACGCGAACGCTCAGATGCGATGTCGGTGCGTGCAGCGGTAGCACTTGATGATTGCTCAAGCTAAAGGGTTCGAAGAAAATGTCCACGCTGCCGTCTTGGTCCGGCGAACGGGCGCCGCGAACGTTCGATATTTTAATGAACATCGGTGCGCCTGCCGCCGCGACCGTTACGCCGTTCAATACGAGTGCGTCGCGCAAGTGGGTGCGCACGACATCGCCGGTGCGGTTGGTTTTTGAACTCAACCGGTCGTCGAGGACGAAAAACAAGCTCGAACCAAGCGCGAGTTCGCGCGTGCCGCTCGGGAGCGCCGATGGGCCGGGAGTTGGGCCGATGCTGGTTTGCGGAGTCGGTAACGCGGAGGTCGATGTATTGCCGAAGAGGACCGCAGCGGCGATTACCGCTGCGCCCGTCGCGAATGCTCGGGAAAGGAGCTTAGGAAGCCCGCTTTTTTTCATCTTGCTCCGCTTGAGCGGCTGCAGCGGCGGCAGCGCGTTTGCCGTCTTCGATGAGTTGTTTAACTTTTTGACCACCCTTTTGTCCGATCGTTTCATAGAAGTTGGGGCCGTAACGGTCGCGAGTCGCCTCGCCACCTTTCTTTCCACCCTTCTTACCGATTTGCTCGTAGAAAGCGTGACCGTGAGCTTCCTTCGTGGCCTGACCGCCCTTGCGGCCGATGGTTTCATAGAATTCCGCGCCGTATTTTTTCTTGACGGTTTCGCCGCCTTTTTGACCGGCTTCGCGCACGGTCATTCCGCCGTTCTTCTTCGGAGGGGAGCCGCCCGGAGGAGGATTGGGGTTGCTTGCCATGAGGTGTGTGGTCCTATCTTTTCTGCGCCACCCAAGAAGGACGGCATATGAGTGTTTCATATACTAGAACGTAACAGCGCTCCACATAGTCGTGAAAGTTGGTCAGGTTTTGGTCAAGAGATTGCTTGTGACGGTGCTCCAGGCGAGCGTCGTCGCGTTGGTCCTGTGCGCCGCAGACGCAAAACCGGACGCTAGCTACCAAACGCTTATCGGCTTGGAGGCCGCGCGCTCGCTCGGAAACGGGGTGCTCGCCGTCATGCTTGCCGGGAATGATCCGAAGCTTGCCGCCCGGGCGGCCCTGGCCATCGGCCGAACCAAAGACGCCGCCGGTGTGCCGCTTTTGCAAGGCCACCTCAATGACCGCAACGCGGCGGTTCGCGCGATGTCGGTGTACGGGCTTGGATTGCTTGCAACCGGTGCGAGCGCGCCGGACATCATTGCCGACACGACCGATGCCGCCGGGGCCGTTCGCGTCGCCGCGTTGGACGCGGTCGGACGGTACGAGTCGGCTGCCAAGCTCTCCGCAGGCGATGAATCCAAAGCCGCGGCCGCCGTCGGCGTTTCCCTGCGCGCGGACCGGGACCCGATCGTGCGCGCGCGCGCCGCAACCGCCTTTGAAGCGTTTCAAAAAGGGCGTGCGACCGGTATCGCGGTGCGCGATTTGGTTGGCGCATGGAAGACCGAACGCGACGACGAGGTGCGTTGGCACATGATGTGGACGATGTTCCGCGCTTACGCAACGCAAGTGCCGCGTGCGCTCCTGAGCGCGGCGCTACACGACCGAAGCGAACTCGTGCGCATCGAAGCCGTACGCGCGTACGGTAAACTCAAAGACAAGAAACTCGTGGCAGCGGTGTTGCCGTTGACCCGCGATCCTTCATGGCGCGTGCAGTTGCAAGCGCTCGAAGCGGTGCGCGCTTTGCGCGGCGAAAAACTGACCGAACATCTCAAAGCCCTGCCGCCGGGAATACACACGCCGCCCGTGCGCGTCCAAACATTTATGGAGATTGCCCCGCTACCGCGTCCCGCATTTACCGGCAAGCCGGCGAAACCGGCGGCGGCGGACGCCTTGACCGGATTGAAAATCGATCCGCAAACGGCGGAGCTGATGGACGGGCC
>JALZBM010000070.1 GCA_030947385.1 Vulcanimicrobiota bacterium | reverse complement strand
CATTCATTCACGAAAGACGCATCACCGGTTCTGTTCGAAAATCCGTGACGTGAAGGGCTTTGCCATGGCCGCGATGCTAAAGCCCGCGGTATGCCAGTTCCGTAATGCGAAAGGCCCTGCCGTCGGGAAACGCAACCGGCGTAATCGGGTACGCCAGCCCGAAATCAAGTGCGCACACATCGCACGCGAGTACATCACGACTCATCACGGTGCCCGGCTCTTGGGGTTTCTAAAATTTTCTTCGGAGTCATTGAAATTGCTCTGAAGAAGCGAAGAGCGAGCCACCTAGCGGCTCACTCTTCGCATTTACCGGGTAAGCTACTTGGTTATGTAAGCTCCGTTTCCGTGCTGCGGACGCCCCATCCAAAGTACGCAGCAACGCCTGCTGAAACCAGATGTAGCCAGATGTCGCTGCCGAACAGCGGCGTGAGGCCGAAGAGTGTATTCAGTCCCGGTATGAAGCCGGCTACGGCGAGAACGACGTAAATAACCGCTAAACCGCGTGCGAACATGACCGACTTTGCTGTGCTCCCGCTCGATGCAACACCCCAGACGCCGATGCCGAGATGGACGATATTATGGATTGCGTTAACGGCGAAGATCCCTAAGAGGTACCCGTAGGAAGTCGCTACCGTGACCCCTTCATCGGGCGGCCGCATCGCGTTGATTCCGGGGATAAACCCCAGAATCCCGACCAATAAATAAACGATGCCGAACCAACGTGCGAACATTCGAACCATAAGAAGCGCTCCTTTGGTGCAATAGTATATGGGCCTGTACCCAATTTGCGCCGTTGAAAATCATGTGCTGCGGAAAGAGCTGACCGTCGGGCAGGGACTCCCGACCTTATAGCCGCCAAAGGGAGGAGCAGCACTTGTGAAAAATCCGCAGCGAATGAAGCGTGTCGCGCTGTGTACTCTCCTCAGCCTCCTTACGGTCGGCGCGAACGCGCCCGATGCGCCTGCGCCGTTTCCGTCAACCCTGATTACTTCGACGATCCAAAAACAGCTCGACGACACGATGGCGCTCGCTATCTCAGTCGCGATCGTGCGCAACGGGTCGATCATCTACCAGCGCGCCTTCGGTGTGAAAGATCGCGAGCGTAAACTCCCGGCCGGAATCCATACCCGATTCGAAATAGGCTCGATCACAAAGCAATTTACGGCTGCGGCGATCCTGCAACTAAAAGAGCAAGGGCGGCTTTCCCTCGATGATCGGCTGGTAAAATACGTCCCGGAGTTTCCCCATGCGGACGAACTAACGCTTCGTCAACTTTTGAACCAAACATCCGGCCTTTTCGAATTCATGCAAACGAACCATTTCATAGCGATGGCGAGGACCCCCGGCAATTTCAAACGCATTGAAGGCCTGGTTCGCGCACCGCTGCACTTCGCTCCGGGAACTCAGTGGGAGTACAGCAACACGAATTATATCGCTCTCGGTCGAGTTGTCGAAATCGTCTCCGGTCAGCCCTTTGAGAAGTACGTGCGGCAACATCTGTTCATGAAAGCCGGCATGGGCGAGAGTTCGACGATCGATCATGAGGCGCGTATTAAGGATATGGCGCGCAGCTATTGGAGAGGTAGGAAGAACGATCAGCCCTTAGCGCCGGCGCCTCCGCTCGGCGGTACTTGGGCGGGCCCCGCTGGATTTATCGTCTCATCGGCGGGTGATTTGGCAAAATGGGACGTCGCGCTGCAATCGGGGAAAATCATCTCGGCTTCCGACTTTGCGTTGATGACGACGCCACCAACGCTGGGAAACGGAAGAGCGGGGGACTACGGGATGGGGTGGTGGATCGACAAGGTTCGGGAGCATCAACGATTCGATCACGATGGCGATACGTTCGGATTCTCGTCGAGTAATTGGATTTTTCCCGGGGACGACCTGTGCATCATCGTTCTGCAAAATGAACCAAATGACGCCGCTGCACGATCGGCCAGAAAAATTTTCGATACGCTTTATCCCGCGACCTAACGGGTTCCTAAAAGGGTTCGCTCCGCGCGTCGATGCGCTATCAGGGAGTCAGGAGTCTAATGCACGCAATCGTTTTTAGTCTGGCTCTGGCAACGGTGCCGTTTTCCTATTTCCATCACGAGGTGATTGTTTCGGTCAAAGTTGGTGCGTCGGGGCCGTACAATTTCTTGCTCGATACCGATACCACTCCGTCTGCAATTGACAGCGCTCTGGCGCAGCGGCTTCGGCTGCGTCCGAATGGTCCTTCGGGCTTAGCCTCGGGCGTCGGCACCCGCAAGAGCGTGGTTTTTGCACTTAGGATACCGGATCTCTCCGTGGGTTCCGTTCATGCGAAGAATCTTCTAGCGCTCACGAGCGATCTTTCCGGCCTGAGCAAGCATTTCGGCCACCGCATCGACGGGGTTCTTGGCACGAGTTTCTTGGCCGGCCGTGTAACGGAGTTTAACTATCCTTGTCGCACGATTGCTTTCTTGAGCGATGCGCCGGTCGCGCCGATTACTGCGTCGTTCCACGGCGACGACGAAAACGTCGTCGATAACGCGCGTGTAAACGGCCGCCGTGCGACGGCAACGTTCGATACGGGTAACGGCGGTCCCATTTTGGTGACGGGTAAGGGAATTGCGGACCTCGATCTGGCGGCAGCAGCAAAGCGAGGCCGTCAGGGCGTGGGGTACGGCTACAACGGCGGCGCGAAGAACAGCGCCGGCCGCTTGAATGACGTTCGCGTCGGCGCGATCGACTTCGGAACGTCAACCGCAACATTCATGTCATCCGCACAAGGTAGCTACGACATCAATATCGGAAACCGAGCAATGCAGCGCTACCGCGTCGTGTTCGATTACGTTCGCCATCTCATAACGTTTCTTGCGCCCGCGAGTTGTGGGCCTTAGCGTAACCAAACGTCGTTCTCAGGCTGGTCGGTTCCGATGATTGGAGCGTGTTGCGGCGCCCCGCACCGGGATGATGGAAAGGGGGCGCAGAATCCCCGTTAAAACGCTGCTACTTCAGCACGTGATTTCGTCGGCACCACTCGGCTCGTACGAATTGTGTATAAAATGAAGGCGGCGGTCGCGACTGTGCACACTATTACGGCAAATAGGGATGCTTCCACTCCGAAGGATCCGCCGGTTAAATATGTTGGTCCGGTAACATTACCAACAAAAAGGCTTGGCGTAGTCTTGTGACCCGAAACGGCTACACCAAAGATGCTGCCTTCGGTGAAGTTCCAAGCTAGGTGTAATCCAATAGGCAGCCACAGTTTTTGGGTCGCTGCGTAAGCAAAGGCAAGTAGAGCGCCGGCTTCAACCGCGATGGCCAGGGAGCTAATGACGGTAGCGTGAGGGTTTATGCCATGTAAAATCCCGAAAACGGCTGCGGAAACTGCGACCGCGATCCACGTCCCACCGATCGACTGAACGACGCGGAAGAGAAATCCTCGAAATATGATCTCTTCCATCACCGCAGCAGCAGTTGCGAGCAACAGTGTAGTCCCGAGGTGTGGAATGGAGGCGATGCCGTCGTAACGATAGTGTTGCGTAAACGCAAGAAGCCCGATCACCGCAGTAAACAGCAGCGCACCGATCGCGAGCCCCAGAAAAAATTGAGGGAC
The DNA here is from genome assembly GCA_030947385.1 of Vulcanimicrobiota bacterium. Taxonomy (GTDB): domain Bacteria; phylum Vulcanimicrobiota; class Vulcanimicrobiia; order Vulcanimicrobiales; family Vulcanimicrobiaceae; genus JACRUB01. The sequence goes on along the minus strand of JALZBM010000070.1, from coordinate 6,080 downwards.
GAGCGCTCGGAGATCCAGCTCTTCTACGCGTCGCCGCTCGGTCAAGCGAACGTATAATGCGTATGTTCCAAGAAGCGCGGCCAAAACGATGGATGCGCCGACCGCATCGGGAACTCGTTTGACCACAACGAATTGCACGCCGGAGGCGACAGCTGTGAGAACAATGATCCCACCGATCATTATACCGATGCGCTTTAGAGCCGTAATGAAAGTCATTGGCGGGAGCTGTGAGCATGGCTAGGCATTTTGGGCTCCGTCTGACGAGAATGGCCCATCTACGTCTAGGCTGTTGATTTTGTTTCACGTCCAGATGCAGTGCGGTTTGCGGCTGTTGAGAGAGGGCTGTAGCGCTTTGCAAGAAGCTGGATTTCGTTTAGTGAACGACGGAAGACGTAGCCTGTGCGCTTTTTCGTTGAGAGTCTCGCGGCTTATGAGTCGGATTGAAAACTGTTTCGATCAATGCTGAATTCAAAAAAGGCAGATGACGACAAATTGGCATGGGTTGAGTGGCACCAGGACAACTCATAAATCGGCTAACATGTATTCCCGCAAAACCGTTCTCAAGAAATTAAACTCAACCGGAGGATAGGATGACTAAGATTCGGATCGGAGGCTTCTCAGTCTCGCTTGATGGCTTCGCGGCGGGAACGCAGCAGAGCCTGGAATACCCCCTCGGAAAGCGGGGAGAGGAGCTGTTTCCTTGGTTTGCTGACACTCGCACATTTCGCGAACAAGTGTTGGGTGAAAGCGGAGGCGAAACGGGAGTGGACGACGATTTTGGGCGGCGTGCGATGGCGGGATTCGGTGCCTTTATAATTGGGCGGAATATGTTCGGCCCTGTGCGGGGTGAATGGAAAGATGATCAATGGAAGGGATGGTGGGGTGTGAACCCGCCCTACCACGCGCCAACCTTCGTGCTCTCACACTACCCACGTGCGTCAATCGAGATGGAGGGAGGCACGACCTTTCACTTCATCACAGACGGTATCGAGGTGGCGTTGCAGCGCGCCAGGGAGGTCGCCGGAAAATTGGACGTCAAGATCGGCGGGGGTGTCCAAACCGCGAGGCAATATATCATCGCGGGTCATGTCGACGAAATTCATCTGGCGGTGGCGCCCGTGGTCCTTGGGCAAGGCGAGGCATTATTTGAGGGAATCGATTTGCGCGCACTCGGATATCGCACGACAGAACACGTGCCGACTGAGCGCGCCACCCATGTCGTGCTGACACGGTGACTGTTTAGCAGATCGTCGACGGGGCATCCAATTCGCTGAATAATCCGCTCGCCACGCTGCACGGCCGCGGCGACGGCCTTGTACCGCAATGATGGGCGCGGTCAATCGACGTCGGCTCAATCTCGGGTGATCAAGTCGCTGATGCATCCTTCGTCGTCGCGCCCCGCATTATCGATCACCAAAACATCGCCGCTCTTCGCGCTTCCTATAGCTTCCAGAAACACATCGACACTACCCTAGTGACGCACGGGACGAACCGGCCCGGCGAGGGACTATCGGGGATCGACCGGCACGATCGCCACCGGAGCGCGCATAAACCGTGTTCCAGTGCGCAGACATTCGTCCGAAACGTATGCAGCGGTGAGCATCCAGCACCTCGTCAGTGCGTTAGGAATTGTCGGGTTGAACAAAATCGGGAAGGCGCTCGCTGGGATTGCATATGCGCAACGGCGTGCCGAGCGGGAACGGCAATGTCTTGCCAGTTGCGGCCTCCGGCAAATTCCTTTTGAGAAATCATGAACTCTTCAAATACCGGCCTGCCTTTGTAAGCGCCGTATGTCGGGCCAAACGGCAGCTTTGCGGGATTCCAGTAGACATCGCCGAGCCCACCAACGCACCGGGCGCTTTCGCTTGCATCCTTGGGAATGAAGCTAGGATGCGCCGCACCCAGCAAACACAAACCGAGTAACAAAGGTGCAATGTGGTTCACGGGATCCTCCCAGAATCGGCGGCCACCTATTCGAGCGCGCCGTGCAATATGTGTCGCAGCGCCGCTGGGGTAGTCCCCGTAAAACCTTTGAATACCTTAGTAAAATAGCTTTGGTCTACGAAACCGCATTCGGCACTGATAGTCGCAAGCGAAGTGTCGCCGGACAGCAGTTTCTCGCATCCTAGCCGCACGCGTAGGCGATTGATATACTCGCTGACAGTCTGCTGGTGATGCACGCGGAATGCACGCGCCAAGGTAACCGGATGAACACCGGCGGCTTCGGCGATCTGTTTCATTGAAAGCCCCTCGGTGAAATTTGAATCCAAGAACACTAAGGCGCGTTGAAGCCACGAAATGTTTGCGTCTTTCGAGACGTCATCGAAGCGAGCCGCACCGGCGACGAGTTCGTAGAGCAACGATTCGACGTGGAGAGCCGACTCTTGGGCGAATTCCGTAAAGAGCTTGAACAAGCGCATCGCAAGCCAAACCAAATCGTTCCCCCGCAGTTCGACCTTGACGGCCTTAAGATCGATCACCTCCGCCAATTTGGCGATCCAGACTTCCTCGAGTGCCACCATGAAAAACACGCTGCCTGCATCCACTATCTCGTCCGAGTGGCGAAAGCCCGGGGGATGGAGTGCCATCATAAAAGGCAAATAGTCGATCGTTTGGGCGCCGTAGCATTCGGTGTATCTGCCATGCAGAAGGAGACAGAAATACGCGCACTCATGTTGATGCAGCGGAATCAGACGTTGTTCGTCGTGTCGGACCAGCGCTAAACGGGAGTCCGCTACTTCAACGCATTTAACGACCGTTCCGAAATACTCTCCGGAGTGCAATGTTTCGGGCGGCGAATTAGTCATTTTTGAACTCAAACAATAGGATTCTCGTCGCCTCTTCGATTTGACTCCTTTGCGGACGGGCGGGCTACGCTAACGTTAGAACTTGGCCGATGGTCAGACCTATTATATTCCATATAGTAAGCAGTTCTGGCCGCTTCAGGCTCACCGTAAAAGCGCTCAACCGCGCGAAGTGCGACCTCGATGCCTGAGCTAAGGCCACCACCCGTCATGATTTTCCCGTGTTCGACAAAGCGTGGTCCACGAACGAGTCGCACTCTTGGAAATTCTTTTTCAAACTTGTCGTAAAAATCGTGATGTGTGGTTGCCGACAAACCGTCCAGCAAGCCGGTTTTTGCAAGCAAGAAAGCACCGGTACAATTTGAGATAACCAGTTCGGCCTTTGCGCTAGCCTTTTGAATCCACGCGATTTTTGCTGAGGTGTGTTCGCCCTGCGCGCCCATGAAGACGACGTCGGGTTGCGGGGCCGTGCTGTAGTTGTGGTGCGGAACAATCGTCATTCCTCCCGTGGCGCGCAGCGGTTTGACCGCATCCGAGACCATGTAAATTTCAAAGCCGATGTCAGGCTCGTTGAGGCCGGCATCTTGGAAAACTTCCCAGGGCCCCGCAAAATCGATTACCGTCGCCGACTCACCCACGACTACCGCCACCTTCAAAGCGCCTTTTCTTGGATTCAGGTTTTGGCCTGGCGCACTTGCAAGCGTGGGTCTCGCCAGTACGAGCGCGGCCGACCCCGCTAGCGTGGCACCGACCATCTCTCGACGCGTCAACATAGTATCTCCCACTTACATTCTTTAAGATGTGGCCGGGCAGGCCGACATCTGAATTCTATCGCTTTCTGAAATCTCGTGTCTTGTATAATTTCAAGCCTTAGTCGCTCGCGCGCTTGACCGCTAAGATTGATCGTGCGGGTGGGATCGTCCGCGGGTATTTTTTCAGGTGAGGCTGCTCATTGAATCACCAGCGCGCAATCTCCACGGCGAACGCTAGCTCCGAGCACGGGCTGAAGCCAGGCAACGCCTTCCGGAATCCATAAGCTCAAGCTCCATGCCAAGGAATATTGACCTGCGCGTCCGCTCTGAGGTGTACGACAAGGTGCTAGAGCGGGGCTTCATTCCATCTAGTAAACAATTGGCGGTGAGTCTCGGCGTTGCCATCAGCGAGGTTAAATCCGCACTACAACGGCTAAGTCACGAGCATGTCCTCGTTCTGCAGCCCGAGAGCGGCGAGGTGTTGATGGCAATGCCATTTTCCGCCGTGCCGACCTCGTTCATCGTTCGCGACGGCAATTTTTCCTGGTACGCCAATTGCAGTTGGGACGCGTTCGGTATCGGGGCAATGCTTGGCAGGGCTTCGGTTATCCACACGGCTTGCGGCTGCTGCGGGGAGGGCTTACTAGTCAACAATCCGCCGGAATCCATCGAAACTGATACGAGGGTTGTTCATTTTGCTGTGCCCGTCGCTCAGTGGTGGGACGACGTTGTCTTTACTTGAAAGACGATGCTGATCTTCCGGTCGGAAGAACACGTTCGACGTTGGTGCGGCCAATGGAAACTCAATCTCGGAGCGGTGCTGTCGCTTCAGAAAGTGCGGGCACTTGCTGCGCTGTGGTACGGCTCGGATCGCCGTGATCCGACATGGAGGCGTAAGACGCAGCAGGAGACCGTTGACGCCTTTCAATCGCTTGGGCTCATCGCGCCATTTTGGAAAATCTAGGGGCTGCCGGTGAGCCACTGGACAGATCCCGGAGCACAGAGTTTCGCCCGTTGAAAAACTCACGGACCGGGTGTGTCTGCGCAGCCTCTCGGTGCGCCGGCCAATGCTTTCCATAGAGGCGAAGCACACCACGCTGTGATGTCCAAACTGAGCCATGGACCAAAAAGGGGCGGCGAAGGGGGCACGGGAACCCAGGTCGGCGGTCCGGTGAAGCAAATGTGGGCCACTCGCCGTCCGGCTACTTTAAGAAGGGTAGAATTGAGCAGGAAAATGTCCATTCCCGAATAGCTCAGTTGGTAGAGCAGCTGACTGTTAATCAGCGGGTCGTTGGTTCGAGTCCAACTTCGGGAGCCAATTGAAGAGTCCGTAAGCGCCACGTTACGGACTCTTTCTTTTTGCGCCCGGAGCTCAATACGCCGCTTCATTTTGATGGCCTCTTAACTTCGCATCCCGCCTGGAAATCGGTTAGAATTGCTGCGTGGCAAGCGCGCCGGAGACTACTCGATCCGAATCAACGACCAATATCGGACTTGTTTTCGCGGGACTGATGCCGGCGCGATCAATGTCGAGATTGTCGATTAACATAACTAGGAGAATCAATGAATCGCCCGCTTAAGATCCCGACACATCGGCGACCTACCACTCCCGGCAGTATTCTTTTACGTGAGTTTCTCGAGCCATTGGGAATCACGCAGACGGCTTTTGCTAAGCACATTGGCGTCACGAACGCGCGCCTGTCCGAGATCATTCATGGTAAGCGCCCTGTTACAATGAATTCCGCGCTCCGCTTTGAGCGAGCCCTGGGATTCAGTGCGGAATCGTGGATGCGGATGCAGATGACGGTTGATATGTATGATGCACTCCACGGCAGCGCCGGCAAAGCGGTGGGGCGGATTAAGCCGATTTCCCGCGTTTCATAGGTTATGGGTTGCCCGTAACTCCCAGGTAGATCGCTGGCCCGACGACATGAGCCATTTGGAACGACCGCATTTTGTAGGGCACTAGCATTACCCCGGTGAGCCGAACCTGACGAAGACGGCAATCCAGGCGTCTTCAATTGATCTCTACACCTTCTTAGCTTTGCGGTGTGCACCAGCGCACGCCGTCATTTTCGGTTCTGATGCTGCGGCCCATGGGCTTACAATATGCGTATCGCGTGCCATGTGCATGGCGATAGTTGGATCTTACCGCCGTCGGCGGAAAAGACCCAGTCCACACTCAAGCCCAGTTTGCCGCCGTGTCCGTTTCCACCGGCATGTACTGCCGCGGTAATGGTTGCTTGACCATTTGCGCCTTTCGGTACGACGGTCCAACCGCTCACGTCAACTTCTTTCGTAACGATAATCGGTACGGTGGTGCCAATTCTCAATATTAAGCGGCGGGAATGGTGGCGGGCTGGGCTCTATACTGGGCGGTTCCGGTAGCGGTGGAATCGGTTCGCTCGTCGCGCCGATACTTCTCGGATCCGTTTTGAACGGCGGGTGGAGCAATGGCCTAGGTTACGCCCCACCTCAAAGGACGAGCGGCATTGTCGTCGGTCAGACAAACCGAACCTTGAAG
>JALZBM010000249.1 GCA_030947385.1 Vulcanimicrobiota bacterium | reverse complement strand
ATCTGACCGTGAAACTTCCCGGCGACTCCGTGATCTTCGTGGATGCCAAAGCGCCGCTCAATGCGTATCTCGATGCCATCGAACTGGTCGACGAATCGCAGCGGCGCGACAAACTGCGCTCGCATGCTGGTGCGATGAAATCACACGTTGACGCGCTCGCGCGCAAGAACTATGCACGTGGCGAGGGTTCGGCCGATTTCGTGATCATGTTCGTTCCGGGCGAAGCGTTCTTAAGCGCCGCATGCATCGAAAATCCCGACTTGATCGAATACGCTGCCGTCAAAGGCATTTACATTTCAAGCCCGCTCACACTGATCGCGCTCCTGCGCTCGTACGCGCTCGGATGGCAGCAGCGGCGTCAAGAAGAAAACGCCAAGCAAATCGCCGAACTCGGCCGCGAACTCTACGACCGCGTACGCGTCTTCGCACAACACTTCAACGGAATCGGCGGATCGCTCACGCGCGCGGTTGCAGCCTACAACAGCGCCGTCGGCTCGTTGGAGAGCCGCGTTTTGCCGCAGGGCCGGCGCTTGAAGGAAGTCGCCTCTCTTGCCGACGCCGATATACCCGAGGTTCCAACGATCGAACTCTCGCCGCGCGACGTGACCGCACTCGATGCCGCGCCGCCGCGCGAACGCAGCCCGCGCCAGGCACGCTTAAAGTTTCCCGACGCGGACAGCGCTTAGCCCAAACGGCCTATTGCTTAGCCTTTAATGCCTGCAAGGCGGCGAGCGTGTTTTGAACGTGTTGATCGGGATTGAGCGAGGTGTATTGGTAAACGATCTTGGCGTCTTGGGAGATGACGTACGAGGTGCGATCCGCATACTTCGGATCCAACTTCAAGATCGCGTCGTATTGTTTTGCCACGGTCAGTTGCGGATCGGCGGCGACCGCGAATTTGCTGCGGCATTCGCTCACGGAAAACTTGTTGAGCGTATCGATGTTGTCGTGCGACACGCCGATGACGGTCGCGCCCAGCGCCGTGTACTTATCGATCGCTTCAGCAAAATCGTGCGCCTCGATCGTGCAGCCTTTGGTGAACGCGGCCGGATAGAAGTACAGCACGACCGGTCCTCTCTTCAGCGCGTCGGCGAGGCTGAAATCAAACACTTTACCACCGAGCGAGGCTTGCGTTTCAAAAACGGGAGCGGCGTCGCCGATTTTCAGCGCGGCGCTTGCGGGCGCGCACGCGGCAAGGACGGCGGCGATGACAAATGCGTACAAACGAGTCATGAGCGGTACCTCTCTCGGAAGCCAAGCGGATGGGAGTCCTTCTCGCCGGTGTCCACCGTGTCATGCCGGGCGCCAATGTGTCATGCTTAAGCCTCTCGAAGCACGGCGTGCGAAAACGCGTTCGCGTACGAACGCCCTTCGACAAGCTCGGGGTGACACTGGGCGTGACACGGTGACAGTGAATGAGCGCTGATTGGCACGTTCGGGTTGCAAATGCCGATGGACAGACCGTTTCGATTGCCGTCAATATCGGTTTGTACGACGACGCACCGGTGGCACATCGAGCGCATGTATATCTGCTGACGATTGCGCTGCTACGTCCTGGAGCCGATGGTCTGCCGGACGCCGAAGAAATTCGAGCGCTCGATGCAATCGAAGCGCAGGTCAGCAGCGACGCAGCGGCGGCAGTCGATCTGATCAAAGCTGGCAGCGTGACCGGGCGGCGCGTACGGCAAATGATTTTTTATGGGAGGCCATCGGTCAATTTTGCGCCGGTCGTCACGCAAACGACGCGCAAGCATCCGCCCTATCAATTCAGTTTGATTTCAAAAGACGATCCGCAGTGGGAAACCTACTGGGCGCTCTACCCGGAAGCTTGAAAGCCTAGAGTCCGAGCATCCGCGCGATGACGAGGCGCTGGATTTCGTTCGTTCCCTCGCCGATTTCGTTGATCTTTTGGTCGCGGTACATGCGAGAAACCGGATACTCGTCCATGAAGCCGTAGCCGCCGTGCACTTGCAGCGCCTCGTTAACGACGCGCCGCGAAACTTCGCCCGAGAAGAGTTTGGCCAGGCTCGCCGAGAGCGCGAAGTCGCGGTCGTTGTCTTTTTCCCACGCGGCTTTGAGGATCATCAGTTTGGCGTGCTCGATTTCGGTGAGCATATCGGCGAGCTTGAACTGGATCGCTTGAAATTTGGAAATGGGTTTACCGAACTGGTGGCGCTCTTTTGCATACTTGAGCGCCTCGTCATACGCCCCCATCGCCAGGCCCACCGAAAGCGCGCCGACCGAAATGCGGCCGCCGTCCAAAATCGTCAAGAAATTTTGCAGTCCCTTGCCCCGCGTTCCGAGCAAGGCGCCTTCGGGGACGGTGGCATCATTAAAGGAAAGCTCCCGGGTATCCGACGCGCGCCACCCCATCTTCTTGTACTTTTTGCTGCGCGCAAATCCGGGCGTGTCTTGGGGAACCGCAATGGTGGAAATTTCGCTCTTGCCGTTCGCCATCGTGCCGGTAACGGCCGTGACCGTCGTACCGCCGGTGATGTCGGTGCCGCTGTTCGTAATGAAGGCCTTCGTGCCGTTGATGACCCACGAGCCGTCGCGAAGAACCGCCTTCGTCTGCGTGCCGCCGGCATCGCTGCCCGCGCCGGGTTCGGTCAGACCGAATCCCCAGAGCATCTCGCCTCGCGCGAGCGGCACGAGATACTTCTGCTTTTGTTCTTCAGTGCCGAATAAGTAAAAGGGACTCGCGCCCAGCGAAACATGCGCGGCCATCGTGATGGCCGTCGAGGCATCGGCCCGGGCAATTTCCATGACGGCGAGCGCATAACTAATCGTGTCCGCGCCGGAGCCGCCGTACTTCTCAGGAAAGGGCAATCCCATCAATCCGAGATCCGCCATCTTTTTAACAAGGTCGTACGGAAAGGCTTCCTCGCGGTCCATCTCTTCGGCCCGCGGCGCGACTTCTTCTCGGGCAAACTCGCGACACAGACTCTGGATCGCCTTCTGCTCGTCGGACAAATCGAAATTCATTGCCCGGAGGTATCCGTCGGCAGGCTCGGAAAAACCCTTTAACCGATGATCTCACTTCGCGGCGTTTCACTCGTTTATCCGAACGGGGTGCGCGCTCTTGACGGAATCGATCTCGCGATCGAAAAGGGCGCTTTTATCTTCCTCGTCGGCCATTCCGGTACCGGAAAATCGAGCCTGCTTCGCGTTCTCTATCGCGAGATGCGACCGACGTCGGGAGAAGTTCTCGTCGACGGAATTCGCGTCGACCGGTTGAAGAGTTCGCGCATTCCCGCGTTACGGCGCCACCTCGGCGTCGTTTTTCAAGACTACAAGCTCCTGACGGATAAAACCGTTTGGGAGAACGTGGCATTTGCCTTACAAGTGACCGGCGCCAAAACGCGCGACGTGATGCGTCAGGTGCCGCGCGCGCTCGACTTGGTCGGACTCTCACACAAGAGCCGCATGTATCCAAACGAACTTTCCGGCGGCGAACAGCAACGCACGGCCATCGCCCGCGCGCTCGTCAACAATCCCAAGCTGCTGTTGTGCGACGAACCGACCGGAAATCTGGATCCATCGAACACGACTGAAATTATGGAACTCCTATTGCGCATCAATTTGAAAGGTACGACGATTGTGGTTGCCACGCACAACCAAGCCGTTGTCGACCGCATGCGCCGCCGCGTCGTACGTCTGGAAGACGGGCGCGTCGTTACCGATGAAGAACGAGGTTACTATTTCCTTGGACTGGGGCAGAGTCAGATTCTTTCTGGGTGAGGTTCTTCGGAACTT
>JALZBM010000069.1 GCA_030947385.1 Vulcanimicrobiota bacterium | reverse complement strand
GTCCAGGCGCGGGGCCGTGCACGTACATATGCAGCACGGCGACCGCCTTATCGTCGTAGTGCAGCTTTCCCGCCAACTCTTTGAATTTGATAATTTCAACATGCGGCGTCGTCAAGTTAATTTTTGTATCCAGCAGCGTTGAAAGAGCCGTCGCCGAATGACCGGCGCCGATATTTCCGACCTCCCGTAGCGCATCGCGCTGAAGATCGTTGAGCTCGAGCGACATTAAGCCAGAACCTTGCTGATGGTTTCCAAAATTTTCGGCGGTTGGAACGGCTTCGTCACAAAAGACTTCGCGCCGGCCTGGATCGCCTCGACCACGAGAGCCTGCTGGCCCATGGACGTGCACATGATAATTTTCGCATTGGGATCGTGACTCATGATCTGCTTGACGGCCGTAATACCATCCATTTCCGGCATGACCATATCCATGGTGACGAGGTCGGGGCGCAGCGCTTTATACTTATCGACGGCTTCCACGCCGTTTTGCGCTTCACCGACGACCTCAAAACCGTTCTTCGATAGAATTCCCTTGATCATCATTCGCATGACCACGGCATCGTCCACAATCAGGACCCGCTTACTCATCTTTTCTCCTAGCTCGGTGCACCTTTGGAACTCCACTGGTAGCCGCCCCCTATTCGAGCAACCTGGCTGCTGCCCCTCACATCTTCATGAGACCGAGCGAAAGCAACGCGCGTGCCGGCCACACAAGCGGGAAAGGTCCAGCCTTACTGCGTGAACGGCACCGCAAACGTCGAGGCCGGCAACTCGTTTGGAAACGTCATGTTGACGAGGCGGTAGAACCACTTGCCGTGACTGGTCGAAATTCCGAATACGCGCATCGTTCCGTCTATGAGGCCGTCCGTTTGCATCCAATACTTCCCGACTTGGCCGTAGTGCTGCTCGACGATTCCATGAAATCCGAATGCATCGCTTACACCGAAACGCATCGAGCACAACCGCATCGACGCCGAGTCGACGACCACCTCATTAAGTTGGTGCTTTGGATCGCGGTCGCGAGAGAATAATCGAATCGCGTGCCCCGGATTACCATCCGGACACATCGTTGCTCCGCGGTCGTCCAAACGATAAATCGTCGGTCCCATGACGTTGACGACGGCGATTTCGCGCAGCGAGTTCGGCGCATCCGGAGGTGGAGTCGCTCGTGCGGAGAGCGGCTTTTCGGGCACCTGATAGTTCAACATCCCGTCGCGCAGCGCGCGATACGCCCCATACCACGTTGGATCGAAAAACGAGCGCTGCGAAACAAAACGAACGCCGTCTTCCTGCAGCAGTTCGCTTGCGTAGTCGTCGGTGCGGTGGCGAATGCTCCAGCTACTCGGCGTGGAGCCCGGATGAATATTGAGCCAAATGAGATGATCGATATCGTGCAAATCGACTGCTAGGCCTTGGGTCCGGCCCTGCATCGTGAATGAAACGAACGCGGGTTCGGGCAGGTTGCCCATCGTTTTCATTGCCGCCCGGTAGAGCGTTTCAACGGGCACGGATGCGGGGGAGGCGGTCTGGGCTGCAACCGGGGTGACGGCAAAAAGTAGCCTCAGAATGATTAAGGCAATCGATCGCATGACCGTAGTACGCCGCGCGTACCGAAATAGTTTCCTACAGCATCAACGCCGCAGTCGCGGCCAGAACCGACGCGGCGCAAACGGCGACTCCCGGCAAAATGAAGTCCTTCGGTGCAATTTCTACCCCACGCGCTCGGACGACGATGAGCATTAGAATCGTTGAAAGCGAGCCGATTGTCGTAAGATTCGGGCCGATCGCAAGGCCCAGAATGGACCCGGCCGCGAGCTTAGTCGCCGCCGCCGGACTAATAAAAGGATGATGCAATATTTGCACGACAACGATCGACACGGGCAAGTTGTTAAAAACATTTGCCAGCAATGCGGTAAGGGTCACGGTCAGCGGGCCGGCCGATGCGGACAACCAACGAACCGGCAATGTAAGAGCGCCCGTGGCCCGCAGGCCGTCTACAATGACGAAGAGGCCTGCGACCAGCGCAACGATCGAAATGTGCGAGCGGCGCAGTACGGTGATCGCGGACCGCCGCGCGGAACAGGCGCAAAGAACGATCAGGATCGCAGCGAAAGCCAGCGCCGTTGTTCCGACCGCAAGGGAGAGCGCCGACGCAAAAATCATGCCACCCGCCATCAGAGCAAGCACGATCGTGATGACCGTTTCCGGCCGCCCCGGCTCCCGCGCCCCTTCGAGTTGATACCTTTCGCTCGATGGTCGATTAAAGATCAGCATTAGTACGCACATTGCAGCCAAGAGCGCTGCGAGCGCCGGGACTTCAACCGCGCGTAGATAGGAAGCCAGATTCAATCCCGCGGCATGTGCGATGATGAAGTTCGTCGGGTTGCTGATCGGTAAGACCGCAGATGCGGCATTGGCAACAAAGGCAATGGTAAGAACGAACGGCGCGGCCGGCAACCGGAGCGTTCGTGCCATCACTGCGGCGAGAGGAGCGATTACGAGCACGGCCGCATCGTTCGTTAGTAGAATCGTCGTAACACACGCGACGCCGGCAACGGCAAACCACAACCGCCGGCTCGATCCGTCTGCCCAGCGCGCAGCGCGCCACGTAAGCCATTCAAATATACCGGCGTCTTCAGCGACCGCGGTGGCCAGAGCCAGGCCGGCAAAGAAAAAAAGGACGTCCGCCTGAGCGTACAGCGCGTGCCACGCACTCGAAAGCGAATCGAGTTCCAACTCGATGACGGCCACGGCTCCGCCAAGCGCCGCGGCCCACTCCGGAATCCATCTCGCGCACAGCAGAATCGCAAGCACGGTCAGGACAAAAATGAAAATGCTTAGTGTGGCGGCCAAACGGGTTCCGTTTCAGAGCACGCAGTTGTACGCGCATTCCCTTCTTGATTTGCGCTCACGGAATCAACAACACTTTACCTTTGCTCCGGCGGCTCTCGAGGTAGCGGTGAGCGCTCGAGCCATCTTTAAGTGCGAAGGTCCGATCGACATGAACGTGTAGGCCGCCACTAACGATCAACGCGAATAGTTCGTTTGCCCGCCGTACGCGTTCCGCAGCCGAACGTAACACGTTCCAGAGATCGCCGCCCGTGACGGTTTTGGATTCGTCCATCAGCCGGCGCGGGTCGATCGGCTTGGGATTGCCGCCGGCCATTCCATAAAATACGACGTGTCCGCCCGTTCTAACGAGATCGAGACTCTGGTCGAGCGTGCTGCCGATCGAGTCGTACACAACATCGCAATTGCGCGCGAGGTTCTGCCACGGTTCATCGTACCGGTAGGCTTCGTCCGCACCGTTGCTTTTGGCGAACGCACATTTATCATCGGTCGAGGCGAGCGCGACGACGTAAGCGCCGCGGACTTTCAACAATTGCACGAGCAGCAAACCAACCCCGCCCGCGGCCGCATGCACGAGCACGCGTTCACCAGGTAAAATGCAGTGGCTATCGTTCACGAGATAGTGCGCGGTAAGACCTTGCAGCAGCACCGCCGCGGCCGTCTCGTTGCTGATCTCCGGCGGCAGCGCGATGATTTTCTCCGCGGGAACGGCAACGAGTTCGGCGTTCGAAAAGGGAGCGTCGGCAAATCCAACGCGCGTACCGGCGCCGGGCCCATCGGCGATAACGCCGGCGGCTTCATATCCCAGGATGTAAGGCGGCCCGCCTTTGAGATGATAGTTCCCATTACGCCGGTAGACATCTGCGAAATTTAAGCCGATCGCGTGAGTGCGTACGAGCACCGAGCCGGTTGCGAGCGTGGGATCAGGAAGTACTCCATATTGGAGAACCTCAGGGCCGCCAAACGTTCTAAAATACAGCGCTTGCAATTACGGGAAGACCGTACTTTGCGCGCGCACGCCCTGCTCGAGAGCAAGCGCCGATTCAACCCGGTCGTTGGCTGCACCCGCTTTCAGATAGCGCAACTCGGCGTGTGCCGACATTAAATATCCACTTTCTTACAACGGGCGCGTTGAGGGGCGTGATCCTAAGGTCGCTATACCCTATGGTGCGCAAATGGGTTGCGCCCATGCCGCTTGTCGGTACCGATTTGCGAACAAAGAAACACGGTCCCTGAATGGCTGACGACCTTTCAACGGGCTATCAACGCGATATAAGGCGTCTATTAGCGACATATTGTCGCTTATACTTGACATTATGTCGCTCTTGAGGTACCTTGGGAACCGTGGACAGCTTAACGGGACCCAAGATCGTCAACCCAACGACCCTTGCCGCAAAACGCTACCGGCTTCGTTTCTCGATTGCGATGGTGGTCTATGCCGCCGTATTGTTTGCGTCGATCACCCTGGTCCAACGCATCGCACCGAATCCGATCCATACCCTTATCGCGTTGCTGCCGATTATTCCGCTCGTGTTCGTTTTTGTGTTTGTCGTGCAGTTCATCAACTCGATCGACGAACTCGAACGCCAAATACTCGTCGAATCCTTGGCGGTTGCCGCAGGCGCAACGGCGCTCGCTGCGGTTACGTACGGATTCCTCGAAGTTGCGGGGTTCCCAAACATCAGCATATGGTACACGTATCTTTTCGTTATGGGTGCGTGGTTGATTGCCCAACCACTCGTGCGGCGCCGCTACAAATGAAAAACCGGCTGCGCGTGCTGCGCGCCGAACACGAACTCTCGCAAGCCGATCTCGCCGACCGGCTCGGCGTCGCCCGCCAAACCATCAACGCGCTGGAAACCGGCAAATACGCGCCGAGCCTGCCGCTCGCATACAAGATATCCAAACTTTTTGAAAAACCGGTCGAAGATATTTTCGACCCCAACCAGGAGGACCTATGAGACCGTTTTATCTCGCCGCTGCACTGCTATTGTTCGTATCCGTGGCATCGGCAAACGCCGCAGACATGCCGAAACCAGCTTCCGTATTCGCGGTCGGAGCAACGCACGTCAACAAGTACGTCCCGCAGTCGAATAACGGCAATCCGGCATTGATCTTGATTCCCGGCCTAACCGACAACGCTTCGGTGTGGGATGGAACCGTTGCGCAATTCGCAGGAACGCATACGATCTATGTGCTCACGCTCGCCGGCTTTGGCGGCTTTCCCGCAGTGACCGGACAATTGATCGACACGGCTGTTGCAAATGTGAACGCGTTAATCGCTCAAGAACATCTCGATAAACCCGTCGTCATCGGGCACAGCTTGGGCGGGTTCATTACAATCCGCGTGGCAGAAACAAATAGCAGCGCGTTGCGCGGCATCGTCGCCGTCGACGGCCTGCCCGTCTTCCCGGGCGCGGATACCCTAACCAGCGCGCAACGGACGGCGCTCGCAACCCAAATGTCTGCGCCGATGGCCAATCTCACTCCCGCCGGGCTTATCGCCGCTGAAAAGAAGTACAGCCTTCCATACATGACGCAGGAAAAGAACATCGACACGGTCGCGGCATTCAGCGAAGGCGCGAATCCCGCCGCAACCACCACGTACATGCAAGAAATGGCCTCGGCCGACATCCGGCCGGAACTTGGAAAAATCTCCGTGCCGTTTTTGGAACTCGGGCCGTTCGATCCGACGCTCGATCCGTTCAACCCTCAATCGCCCATGAAAACGCTCGCCGCGAAACAAGCCTACTATCAGAAGTTAATCAGCGGCGCCCCAAAAGGCACCGTCCGGATCGTTGATAACTCGCGCCACTTCATCATGATCGACCAGCCGCAAGCATTTTACGCGCAAATTGCGGCGTTCCTTACGTCGCTGCCCTAGCTCGCGCGGATACGTCCAAACGTTCGAGTTTGCGGCGCATCTCTTCCATTTCCTCGCGCGTACGCACCGCTTCGACGTGGTCGTACGCGCGCGCCGCGTCAACGGCTAAATCTTCGAGCATGCGCACTTCGTCGCGGTCGAGCTGCGCGCCGTTGCGATGCGAGGCATACAGCGTAAACGCAATCACCTGGTGACGAACCAGAATCGGAACGGCAAGCACAAAGACGCCGGTCCGATCGTCGGTGGCCGTTCCGAGTTCGCTCAGCCAGACGGGTTTTTCTTCGGCCTTAAGAAAGCGCACGAGATTGTCGTTGGTTTCAAATTTCCCCGACATAGGAGAAGCGCGCCAGGCCGCGACAAATTCAAAATCCGCAGAGTTCTCCGAACGCCGGTAAAGCGCGGCTCCGGCAAGGTCCAGCGTTTCGACCGGCTCGTAGACGAGGCCGTCAGTTACCGCTGCGTCCGAAGTAGCAAACGGCAGCGCGGCGGCCACGCGCCGAATGTATTGTTCGGCGCGATGACGTTTCCAAAACAAGAAACGGTCCACCCACGATTCAAAGGTTTGATGCAGGCGGTTCAGCGCGAACCCCAGACCGATCGTAATGAGCGCCTCGACGCTGGTTTGAAGATGCGCGCCGCCGAGTACTCTGCTGACAAGCCAATCGAGCAAACTCACGAGCGCCGCCACCAGCAGCGTAAGTACCCCGTAAACGATCGCCCGGTTGAGTACGAAATTGACATCGATCACGCGATACTGAAAGACCGCATAAGCAACGGAGACCGGCATCAGGACCGCGGCGTACCCGATGATCACCGCCAAGTTCGCAGGCACCGCCGGTATGAAGAAGACGGCGTAAGCAATGAACGAAAGCAGCAATCCGGCGACGAGCCAAGTCATCCGCTGACGCACTTCGGGCGCGGCAAGTTTGAATTTCTTGACCAGGATCAATGCAGAAATAACGAAAGCGCTGAGCGGCAAATAGGTATTGAGAGCGTCTTGCAACCCGGCGATGTCGTGCCCCGTGGCCGTCAACTCGACCCAATTGTAAGCGTACAACGCGTAGGACCCCGCGATGTAGATCCACATCGCGATGTCAAGGCGCTTACGCCAACCTTCGCGCACGTCGTCGTCAGGAAAACGCAGGACAAACTGCACGAGCGGCAACGCCGCAAAATTGCTGAAGAGCGTTGCTAGCACGGCTACCAAAGAGATGTACAGCGGATAGGGCAGCGAGTCCCAGAACGCAAGGCTCGGTTTGGTGGCAAAATAGCCGACGGCAAAGAGATAGAACATCCACGTCATCGCCCCCGGCCGGAAATAGACGAGCAGGAATGCGACGACGAGGAATACCGTGGCGGGAACGATCGCGATGATTCCGCCGAGGCGCGTCCAGATATCAAATGGGGCCTGGTATGCGCGCAACGTTTCGGTTTTCACGCCGTGCGGCGTTGCGAATTTCAGGGTAATGCGGTCGCCCGGCCAGGGGAACAACGTGTGGGACGATTGAGCCGTATACAACGTGACGAGCACGCGATCGCCGGGCCGGATGCCGTCAGCGATCAGCTTTGGATTCGTTACGTCCGTAACCTTGGCCGCGGTGCTGACGCCGAATCCATACGTACCCTCGCGCCAATTATTCGTGTAGTCGAAATGTCCGAGCGGAATGTAGTAGACGACGACCACGAGCGCCGTCACGACGAAAAGAATGGTACGGGCGATTGCGAGGCCCCTCACGGCCTAGTGATCGAACGACACCGAGGAAACCGAACAAATATCCACTTTTGCAACGTCGACGGCGTCACCGTCGCCGTAGCGCGCGCGCAGGTCGTAAACGCACTCCTTGCCGGCCGGCACGCTCACCGCTTTGGCTTCGCCGATATCGATCACATCGTTGAAAGGCAGCATGTCGGCGCTCCAAACCCGCGTTTCGGCGTGGCCGATACTCACCCAAAAAATCGGCTCTCCACCCCGGTTAAGGATCGTGATTTGGCGGGCCGCAGAATCGGCGGGCACCCCAAAGAGCAGACCGGCACAAACCAAGCCGCAGACGATTCCAAATTTCGGGCGCATTCTGCATGAATGCTACGAGGGGAGGGCCTCATGCCCTTCAAATGCAACCTCAACACGTCCCGCTCGTGTCTTGTAGAATGTAAGGCTCATGCTCACCCGCGACCCCCTGTACGAACGCGTCTCCGCAATCATCCCGGAAGTCGAATGGCCCATTCACGAGCCATACGTTACGGCGATTAATGCGCTCAAAAAGGAACGCAACGCCGTCATTCTGGCCCATAACTATCAGGTGCCGGAGATTTTTCATCTCGTTGCCGACATCGTCGGTGATTCGCTGGGCCTGGCGCTGGATGCCGCCAAAACGAAGGCCGACGTCATCGTTTTGTGCGGCGTACACTTCATGGCCGAAACGGCCAAGCTGGTTAATCCGTCCAAAATCGTCCTCGTTCCGGACGTAAAAGCCGGCTGCTCGCTGGCCGAGTCGATCACGGCCGCAGACGTGCGGCTGATGCGCGAGCGCTATCCGGGCGTCCCGGTCGTCACCTACGTTAATACGTCGGCTGCCGTAAAGGCCGAATCAGACATCTGTTGCACGTCCGGCAACGCCGTCAAGATCGTCAAATCGCTGGGTGTCGACCGGGTCATCTTTCTTCCCGATGAATATTTGGCCAAGTACGTTGCTTCGCAGGTACCGCAAGTCGAAGTGATCGCCTGGAAGGGCCACTGCGAAGTGCACGAACGGTTTACCGCGCGCGATCTGCGCCAATACCGGCAGGACGATCCGCACCTCAAAATCCTCGCGCATCCCGAGTGTCCGCCGGAGGTTTTGGCGGAGGCCGATTACGTTGGTTCGACGGCCGGCATGCAAAGCTACGTCGGCGATCTTTCCGCAACGCAAAGCGCGCCTCGCGTCGTCATGATCACCGAATGCTCGATGGCCGATAATGTGGCCGTGATGTATCCGAATGTCGATTTTGTACGTCCATGCAATTTGTGCCCGCACATGAAGCGCAACACCTTACCGAAAATTCTGCATTCGTTGCAAACGATGCAGTACGAAGTGACCATCGATCCCGCGGTCCAAGAGCGCGCCCGCGCGGCCGTCGAGCGCATGCTGGAATTCAGCCGTTCGACTTCATGAACAAGCATCTCAAAACCGATGTCGTCATCGTGGGCGCAGGTATCGCGGGCCTGATGGCCGCCCTCAAAGTTGCTCCGCTCGAAGCAATCGTTATCTGCAAAAACCGCCTGGGAAGCGGGGCCGCAACCGATTGGGCGCAAGGTGGTATCGCCGCTGCAATCGGGCCGGACGATTCGCCGATTCTTCATTCGCTCGATACGCAACGCGCCGGTGCCGGTATTTCCAACCGCGGCATCGTGGATATTTTAACGCGCGATGCGCCCGCGCGGATCGAAGAATTGCTGGAGCTTGGCGCACATTTCGACCGGACCGCGCGCGGCGATCTTTCGCTCGGCCGCGAAGCCGCGCACAACCGCCGCCGGATCGTTCGCGCCGGCGGCGATGCAACCGGGCACGAGATTCTAAAAACGCTGATTGCCGCCGTCCGCGCAACGCCGACCGTACGGGTCATGGAAGAGACGGCGGCGCAATCCGTGCTCCTCGATGACGGCCGTGTTTGCGGCATCGTCGCGTCCGATGCGGCAACCGGCGAAGCCATCGCGATCGACGCGCATGCGACCGTGCTCGCAACCGGCGGCATCGGCCATTTGTATTCGCGCACGACCAATCCGCCCGAAGCCTGCGGCGACGGTATCGCCATCGCCGCCCGCGCCGGCGCGCTTCTGGCGGATATGGAGTTCGTGCAATTTCATCCCACGGCACTCGATGTCGGCCTCGATCCCATGCCGCTGGCGAGCGAAGCGCTTCGCGGCGAAGGCGCCGTTTTAATTGATTCGCGGGGCGAGCACTTCATGGCG
>JALZBM010000068.1 GCA_030947385.1 Vulcanimicrobiota bacterium | reverse complement strand
GCCGCATTGCAGCAGGGTTTGCGCGCCGTTGAAACAACGCGGGTCAATCAAAAAAATATCGGCGCACAACAATTCAATGCCGGAGCTACCGTCGCCGATGCATTGCGCCGTCCGGATATCGATTGGAGCGATGTCGCTCACGTTCTTCCCGACATGGATGGCGATGTGGGCGAGCGAGTAACGATCGAAGTGAAGGTCGAGGGATACGTGCGCCGCCAGCATATTGCAATCGAAAAAGCCCAGCGCAATGAGAGCGCGCTGATTCCCGCGGCGCTGGAATACGCGGCCATTGTCGCGCTCTCACATGAGGCTCGCGAAAAATTAAGCGCCCAGCGGCCGCGCACGCTTGGAGCCGCGGGACGCATTCCGGGCGTCACACCGGCCGACGTCGCCATTCTCTCGCTCTACGTGCACCGGTCCGGCGCGCAGCCGGCACTCGCCTAGGGTGTCCGAACGGGCCGAATTGCTGGAACTCCTGAGGGTAGCCGGCTTCGTCGAGGCATCCGTCGAGCGGCTTGCGGCCTTCGGAGCCGCGTTACTGGATGCCAACCGGCGTGTGAATCTGACGGGAGCGAAGTCGGCGAACGATCTGATGCCGCATTTCATCGACGCCCTCGCGGTCGCGCCGTACATTCGGGGGAAGTACGTTGATGTTGGTTCGGGAGGCGGCTTGCCCGCAATTCCGGTCGCAATCCTTAACGGAAAGCCCGTTACGATGATCGAGTCGATCGTGAAAAAGGCGGCATTCTTGCGCTCGGCCCTCGCGGAGCTTGGAATTGTGGGCGAGGTCTTTGCGAGCCGGGCGGAAACTGCGGCCCACGATCCGCTTCTGCGCGAACAGTTTACGAGCGGAACGGCGCGAGCGGTTTCCGGTGTCTCGACGGTGGCGGAGTTATTGCTCCCCTATTTGGCGGTGGGCGGGCGCGCGCTGCTTCAGCGCGGGACGTTCGAGCAATCCGAACGTGACGCTTTAACGGACGCGGCCCTGATGCTGGGGGGACGCCTCGCCGAGGAGCATCAGTTGGAGGGTGCGCGTCGAATCGTCATCCTCGAAAAAATTAGCCCATCCCCGGCACGCTTCCCGCGCCGAGCGGGCGCCCCCGAAAAGCGCCCATTATGTTTACCGTGAAACAACCGCCTGCAGCGAAGCTGCTGGATGCTCGCCACCCTCCATGGCGGCCGCGTTCATCCCGCCTCCCGCCACCCTGCGCCCGGCAGGCGAGCGATTAGATGGTTCCCGAGAAACATATCGACGAGACAATTGCCTCGGTTGTGCCGCCAGGGAGTCTCTTTGCCGTGGGAGGCCGGGTCCGCGACGAGGTCCGTGCCGAGGTTGAGGGCGCCATTCCCGTCAAGGATCTCGATTATGTGGTGACGGGTCTGTCGTTCGCCGAACTGCAAAAGCGCCTCGCCGGCCTGGGCCGGGTCGATCTCGTTGGCGCGTCATTCGCCGTCATTAAGCTGACGGTCGATGGAACGACCGTGGACGTCGCGCTTCCACGCCGGGAACGTTCGATCGGCGTTGGGCACCGGGAGTTTGCAATCGAGAGTGGCCCGGACGTCCCGCTCAACGATGACCTGGCCCGGCGCGACTTTCGCATGAACATGCTTGCTCGCGCCCTCCCCGGCGGGGGGTTGATCGATCCGTACGGCGGCGTGCAAGATATCCGCGCCGCTCGAATCGACATCCTCACGCCGAAATCGTTTGAGGAAGATCCGCTTCGCATGCTCCGCGCGGCCCAGTTCTCGGCCCGATTCGGATACAGCGTTACGGAGTGCACCCGCACGTCGATGGCGGCGGCCGCGCCACTGATCGAAACCGTTTCCGGCGAGCGGGTAGCCGAGGAACTGACGAAGTTGCTCGTGCTTGCTCCCACGCCGTCGGCCGGTCTCGAACTCTTGCGCGAAACCGGGGTGCTCGGACACCTGTGGCCGGAATTGCTCGAAGGCGTCGATGTGGAGCAAAACGAGTGGCATGCTTACGACGTCTATCGGCACACACTAGCGACCCTCGATGCGGCGCCGCCGGGTGATCTGATCTTACGTTTGGCGGCCCTCTTGCACGATGTCGGAAAGCCGCGGGTGAAGGATGGACCCCATTTTTACCGTCACGAACATGTGGGCGAAGATCTCGTCCGCGCGATGCTGAACCGGTACCGGTTTTCGGCGGATGTCGTCGGCTCGGTTGCCCATCTCGTGCGTCAGCACATGTATAGCGCCGAGCCCGACCTTACCGATGCCGCGATCCGCCGCTTCGTGCGCCGCATCGGTCCGGCTAATCTCGGGCGGCAGTTTGACTTGCGGAAGGCGGATATCGCGGGGAGCGGATTACCCAAGCGCGACGACGCGAACGAGCGGTTTCAGGCGCGGGTGTGGGAAGAAGTTGCCCGCAAACCGGCCTTTAGTCTCAAAGACGTTCGCATTACGGGCGGCCGGATCATCGAGGCCATGGTCGCGCGCGGCGTTGCCCCGGCCGGCTTTCAGGGCGATCGGCGGGTGGGAGCCGCGCTGCAGTGGCTGTTCGAGCAGGTCACGGACCAACCCGGCCTTAATGAGCCGAACACGCTTGCGAGTTTGTTGGACGGCTACTTGCGGGACGCCGCTTCAGGCGATGTCGTCGAACCGCACAAATAGTTCCACGTGAAACTTTGTGATGCAGAGCTACTTCCTGGAGGCGTACTTCCTGTCCCGGATTATCGCACTGGTCAATCAAAAAGGCGGCGTCGGCAAGAGCACGACGACGGTTAATCTTGCCGCAGGTCTTGCCGTTTTAGGTAAACGCGTTCTCGTTATCGACATCGATCCGCAAGGCAATACGACAACCGGCCTCGGCATCGACAAACGCGAACTCAAGCGCGATATTTACGATCTGCTGCTGCATCATTCCGCGCTCGACGATGTGATCCAAAGCACGGAAATTCCGGGCCTCGCCCTCATTCCGGCAACGATCAATCTTGCCGGTGCGGAGATCGAACTCGTGTCGGCGCTGTCGCGCGAAAACCGTTTAAAGACGGTGCTTTCCTCGATTTCCGACCGCTACGATTTTACGCTGATCGATTGTCCTCCGAGCCTTGGATTGCTCACGATAAACGCGCTCACCGCGGCGCGCGAAATCATCATACCGGTTCAGGCGGAATATTACGCGCTCGAAGGCCTCTCGCAATTGACGGCGGTGGTGCGGCGCGTGAAAGAAGTGCTCAATCCCAGTTTGCAAATCACGGGCGTACTCGTCACGATGTTCGACGGACGCACGAAGCTTGCGATGGAAGTGCTCGACGAACTCAACGCGTATTTTCCGCGTCAAATGTTCAAAACGCAAATTCCCCGCAACATCCGCTTATCAGAGGCGCCCTCGTATGGAAAGCCGGTTATCTTGTTTGACGTAAAGAGTCGCGGTGCGCAGGCGTATCTCTCGATGGCCAAAGAGCTGCTTGAGTCCAGCGAGGTGGTCGCATGAGTGCCGCGCCCAAACGCGGGCTCGGCCGCGGCTTGAGTTCGCTGCTCGGCGAGCCTCGACCGGCACCCGAGGGCGACGCTCTCGCGCAGATTCCGGTTGAAAAGATTCGTCCCAATCCATTTCAGCCACGCAAGAATTTTGATGCCGCCACGCTTTCAGAACTGCGAGCCTCAATCGCGGAGTACGGCGTGCTCGTGCCGATTATCGTTCGTGCACGCCGGGACGGCTACGAACTGATCGCGGGCGAGCGCCGGTGGCGCGCCGCCGCGGCGTTGCAGCAAGCGACGATTCCGGCGATCGTGCGGGCCTCCGATGACCGGGACAGCTTGGAAGTCGCCATCATCGAAAACCTGCAGCGTGAAAACCTGGGAGCGTTAGAAGAAGCCGCGGGTTTTCAACACTTGATGGATGAGTACGCTTTCACCCAAGAACAAGTCGCCGGGCGTCTGGGGAAAAGCCGCCCCGCCATTGCTAATGCGCTGCGGCTGCTCTCACTTTCCGATGCGATCAAAGCGATGTTGGTGGACGGACGCTTAACCGCGGGCCATGCGCGCGCGCTGCTCGCCGCGCCCGAAAAAGACCGCCTTGCGCTTGCGCAACGGGCCGTGAGCGAAGGCCTCTCGGTGCGCGCACTGGAGCGCCTTGCCGGAGCCGTGACCACGCCGCAAGAGCGCGACGACACCAAATCCGGCAAGCCTCTCTCGCCCGACGAGCGCGAGTTCGAGAATAAATTCCGCGTGCGCATCGGCGCGCACGTGCAGTTGCGCCGCAGTGGAAAAGGCGGCAAGATCGAGATCCGCTTTGCCGATGAAACCGAACTGATCCGCATCGCCGACGTCCTTTTAGGAGAGACGCAAGGCTCGTGAAGGCAACGCGCCGTCTTTGCGCGTTGGTGCTGCTGCTCATCGCGTGCGGTGCCGCGTCGAAAAACGCGTACAAAATCTACCGGCCCAATAGTAGCGGGAGCGCAAACGGCGTGCGAATCATTGTTCGCCGCGTTGCCGTTTCGCACCGGGAGATCGTCATCACGATGACCTTGCAAAATTTGGCGCCGGGCTTTGCAACGTTCCTTCCGTACAATAAAAGCGTGCTTACCGACGACCGCGACGACGTCTATCGCTCGATCGAAACGCGCGACTGGCGCTTGACGGACAAACAGTTATTTTTAGGCGTGCGTCTTGCGGGCAACGCGCAATACACCGGTACGATGCGCTTTCTCGCGCCGTCGGGCGCCGCATCGACGAACGGTAGTCCGCACGCGCTTCATCTGGAAATCGCGCCCGTCGTCCGCGAAGACGCACAAGCGCAACCGTTTTCGGTGGAGTTGCCCGTCATAGCCCTGCGCGAATGACGATCGCATTCCAGCGCTTGCGGGGCATTTACGCGATCGTCAATGAGGGCTCGCACGATCCCGTAGCGTTGGTGCGCGCGCTGCTCGACGGCGGCATTCGGATTTTTCAATACCGCGCGAAGAACGGAATCGTGTTGGAACGTTTGCAGGCGATCCGCGAGGTGACGCGCGAGCGCAACGCGCTGCTAATCGTCAACGACGATTGGAACGCCGCGCGCGACCTCGGCGCGGACGGCGCGCACGTTGGGCCGGACGATGCAACGCCGCAAGAATTACCAAAAATACGCAAGCATATGCAGGGCCTATTGCTCGGCGTTTCATGTGGCACCATTGAAGAATCGCGGCAGGCGCAACTGGCGGGTGCGGATTATATTGGGGTCGGCGCCGTTTACGCAACCGGCTCGAAGGCCGACGCCGGCGCACCGATCGGCATCGCCGGACTACAACGCGTTGCCGCCGCGACGACGCTACCGGTGGCCGCAATCGGCGGCATCTCCATCGACACAATCGAAGACGTTGCCGCAAGCGGCGTAGCGATGGCGGCGGTTCTCTGCGCGCTTGCAACTCCTTCGAATCCCGCAGCCGCCGCGGAACGTTTCGTGAACCTTTGGAACGGCGCAACGTGAACGAAAGCACGATTCTGTGCATCGGGACGACGCATCCGTGGAATGTTGCCGGGACGGGGCGCGACGCGCAAGTGGCGGCCGATCATCATGTGCGCGCCTTGACGGTCATCACGGGGATCACGGCGCAAGACGCGGGCGGAATTCGTGAAAAATTCGCCATACCGGCGCCGCTCGTGCGGGCGCAACTGCAGAGCGTGTCGGCGGCGCGTTACGGCGTCATGCGCATCGGTGCGGTATTTGCAGAAGAGAACGTGCGCGAAATTGCGCGGTTTCTCGGGACGCGCTTGAGTGTGCCTGCGGTTGTGGATCCCGTCTTCGGAGCGACACTTGGCGGCGCATTCGCGAGTGATGCAACGTATGAAACGTTTGTGCGTGAGATTTTGCCGCAACGGGTCATCTTGACGCCGAATATTCCCGAAGCGGAGCGCTTTCTCGCGCGTTCGATTGCAACGGTCGACGATATGCGCGATGCCGCGCATGCGCTCTTACAATTGGGACCGCAAGCCGTGCTGCTCAAGGGCGGCCATTTGCCCGGCGCGCCGGTCGATATTTTGCTAACGCGCGAACGCGAAGAGCGCTTTACAGACGCGCGTTTGCCCGGCACGATGCGCGGAACGGGCTGCACACTCGCAGCTGCGCTCGCGTGCGAATTGGCAAACGGCAAAGAGCTATTCGCGGCGGTGGAATCGGCGCGCAAGTACGTCCGCAACGAAATTACCAACATGTCATCCTGAGCCGGTCGAAGGGCCGCACCGGTGTCACGCTAAAGCCCGTCGAAGGGTCGGAGGATGTAGCGCGTGTTTTCGTGCGCCCTGCTTCGAGAGGCTCAGCATGACGCATTGCGAATTGGCGTGAGGGGTGCGCGGCGTGGCGCTGGATTATTATTGCGAGGCGCTACGTACTTTCGCAAAGCAGTCACGACAATAGACCGGTTTGTCGCCGCGTGGCATGAACGGTACTTCGGCCTGTTGACCGCACTCCGTACACGTGACGGAATGCATTTCACGCGGTCCGACGGCACCGCCGGTTTTACGCTTCGCCCGGCAGTCCGGACAACGCGTCGGTTTATTCTGAAATCCTTTGCTTGCGTAAAACGCCTGTTCTCCGGCGCTGAAGGTAAACGGCGTGCTGCAATCAGTGCAGGTCAGGGTTTCGTCGGTGTACAAAGCGAGTCTCCTTCGCGCGCGGTTCTACGAGTCGTGCCATCTGTATAATAGGCCATAACTACCCGTAAGATGCAATAAGCATGCAAGAAAAAGCGCCGCGCCCCCGGGTCCTCTCGGGCATGCGCCCGACCGGCAAACTTCATCTCGGCCACTTAGAGGGCGCGCTGCGGCAATGGGCAGGTTACTGCCAGACGGCGGACGCGTTTTTTGAAATTGCCGATCTGCACGCCTACACGACCGGTTTTTCCGATCCGCAAACAATTCGCGATGCACGCATCGAGATGGTGATCGATTGGCTCGCGGCGGGTGTCGACCCGCAGCGTTCCACGTTTTTCTTGCAATCCGCGGTCCATGAAATTTCCGAACTGCAAGTGCTGCTCGGGATGATCACGCCCGCTTCGTGGCTCGAGCGCGTGCCCACGTGGAAGAGTCAAATCGAACAGCTCGGCCCCGAAGTCGCCACCTACGGATTTTTCGGTTACCCGCTCCTGCAATTATGCGACATCGTGGCGTTTCGCGGCGAGCGAGTGCCCGTGGGTAAGGATCAACTTCCGCACTTAGAATTCGGCCGCGAAGTTGTGCGCCGGTTCAACCACATCTACGGCGGCGGAAAAACAATCCTTATCGAACCGCAAGCCACGCTTTCCGAATTCCCGGAAATTCCGGGAACCGATGCGCGCAAAATGTCCAAGTCGTACGGTAACGCGATTTTTCTCGCGGATGACGACGCGCAAACGACCGCCAAAGTGCGCGGCATGGTGACCGATCCGCTAAAAATTCGACGCAACGATCCGGGTCATCCCGAAGTGTGTCCGGTGTTTGCATTATGGAAGTTGGTCAAGCCGCGGCACGTGGCCGGCGTTGAAGAAGGCTGCCGCTCGGGCGCGCTCGGTTGCGTGCAAGACAAAGGCGATCTCGCGGAAGCGCTCAACGGCTACCTGCGGCCGATCCGGGAACGCCGGGCCGAGATCGTCAAAGACTTGGGCTACGTGGAAAACGTGATAGCCGAGGGAACGAAAAAAGCGCAAGCGGTCGCGGCGGATACGCTGCGCGACGTCAAAGCCGCAATGAAATTGCTCTAACCGCCGCGTTAGAAGAACATAAAATCTTCCTCGAGTGCGGCGTAGGCGAGCAATCCGCCGCGCAAGTGCGCGATCTTTCGAAAGCCGGCATCGTGCAAGCGTTGCACCGCCCACAGCGAGCGCCGGCCGACGCGGCAGGCTACGACGTAGGCGTTGGCCGTATCGAGTTCGTGCATCCTGGCTTCGAGCTGCGAAACCGGAATGTGTACGGCGCCTTCGAGGATTCCTAGTACTGCCTCATGCGGTTCGCGAACGTCGAGCAGCGTCGCACTTTCAAGTGAGCGATCCAATGCCGCCGGTTCGATTTCGGCAACGGCGGGCCCGGTACAGTTTGCGGGCAACTCGACGTCGGACAATTCCGTTATGGTGGGATTTGCCGAACAGATTGCGCAGCGTGCGTCGCGTTCGAAGCGAATTTCGCGCGTCGAACCATGGAGCGCGTCGAGCAGTAGAAGCCGGCCCGTCAAGGGTTCGCCGATTCCGAGCAACACCTTAAGCGCTTCGTTTGCTTGAAACGTTCCAACCATACCGGCGAGTACGCCGAGCACGCCGCCCTCCGCGCACGACGGTACGCTTCCCGCGCCCGGTAGATCGGGAAACAAACAGCGGTAGCAAGGTCCACCGTTATATCCAAAGACGCTGACTTGACCGTCAAAGCGGAAAATGGATCCGAAGATATCCGGCTTGCCCTCGAGGATGCATGCGTCATTAATAAGGTAGCGCGATTCGAAGCTGTCCGTGCAATCGATCACAATATCGTAGAGGCGCACCATTTCGCGCGCATTCGCCCGCTCGAAGCGCAGGGGAATTGCGTCGACCGCTACCTGAGGATTCATCGCCCCCAGACGTTCCGCCACAACGTGTACTTTCGGTCGGCCGATGTCGGGAGTGGTGAAGAGCGTTTGACGTTGCAGATTTGTTTCCTCAATCGTGTCGTCGTCCATCACGCCGATGCGTCCCACACCGGCGGCGGCAAGATACGAAAGCACCGGCGCGCCGAGCCCACCCGCACCGACGCACAGCACGCGAGCAGACGCTAAGCGTTCCTGTCCGGCAAGACCAACCTGCGGAATGAGAAGATGGCGGCTGTAACGGCGCAGGGAGCTGCGGCCCGCGAGCGAGTTCACGAATGCACTATACGCGTTTTAACCTAAAGTTGCCCGCACGCGCAGGTCCGGCGGGCGCCGCGCGTAAGGAACGGCGCGATGCCGAGGAGCAAACAGCCTTTAGGCGTATTTTGTGCCCTTCTCTTCCGGCTGTGGATCGTCTACCCAATGATGGCATCACCTATCTGCCGCCCGTCACGCGTGGAGATGTCGAGCGAGCCGTAGAAACATCTGATGCCCTGTTGATGATCGACGGTGTTTTTCACCACGATCTCGCCCCCTCGCCAAAAGAAGTGTATGCGGCGGAAACCGAGCTTACACCGCAAGAGCGCAAGTTACAGCCGAGCTAGCCGGGTAGCATTCCTTTAGGCTTTATATTGCGGCAAGTATTCGGCGAGGCGTTCCAGTGCGAGATCGATGTCTTCGAAGGATGCGGCGTAGCTCAAACGGATGTTCCCGGTGCCGGCCTTGCCGAACGAGGAACCGCCCAAACACGCTATGCCCGCATCTTCTAAGAGAAACTTCGCAAGCGCTTTGTCGTCGTGCGTGATTTTCGACACGTTTGGAAATGCGTAGAACGCGCCCTCAGGAACGACGCACGATACGTTCGGAATTTTGTTGAGTCCGCCCACAAGGCGGTCGCGCCGCTGACGAAAGATCTCGTTCATTTTTTCGACCGGCTCGCTCGGGCCGGTGAGCGCGGCGATGCCGGCAATTTGCACGAACGTTGCGACGCACGAGAACGTGTTGTTGTTGAACAAGGTCACCACCGCAGCGAGATCGGCGGGCAAAATCGCGTAGCCCAAACGCCAGCCCGTCATCGCATACGCCTTTGAGAAGCCGTCAACGATGATGGTGCGCTCTTTCATACCGGGCAACTCCGAAATTGAAAGAAACTCGCCTTCGTAAAA
>JALZBM010000067.1 GCA_030947385.1 Vulcanimicrobiota bacterium | reverse complement strand
CGGTCTTGGTGCGCGAAGTCGATATCGATGTCGGGAATTTCGTTGCGCTCTTCGGACAGAAACCGTTCGAAGAGCAATTTTCCGCCGATTGGATCGACCGCGGTAATTCCCAGCGCATAACACACCGCGGAGTTTGCGGCCGAACCGCGTCCTTGACAGAGCACGCCCAGTTCCGCAGCCGCGCGCACGATATCCCAAACAATGAGAAAATACCCCGCGAGATCCATGCGCGCGATGATGCCGAGTTCGTACTCAAGCTGCCGTTCGACGTCACCGGCAAGGGGCGTCCCGTACCGTCCCACGGCACCCTCATACACAAGCGTGCGCAAATAGCTTTGGCGGCTATGCCGGCCTGCCGGTACGGGAAAAAGCGGAAACTGACCGAGCAAACGATCGAGCCGGAAAGTGCAACGCTCCGCAATTGCAACGGTATTCTTTATCGCTTGCGGATACGGAGAAAAAATACGCGCCATCATCTGTGGCGTTTTCAGAAAAAATTCGCCGTTGGGACGCAACAGTAATGCTTCTTGCGCCTTGGTTAAGGTGGTCTTATGTTTGACGCACAAGAGCAAATCGGCCAGATGGGCGTCTTCCTTACTTGCGTAGACGACCCCGTTCGTGGCCACGACGGGCAGATGCGCTGAGTGCGAAAGATCGAGCTGGGCCTTGATGAGCGTGGCATCTTGGGGACGCAGATGATGCTGCAGCTCCAAATAAAAACGGTCGCCGAAAATCTCGCGATACCGCGCGGCGATGCGTAACGCTCCAGGACGGTCATCCTGCAGTAATGCCCGCTCGATTTCGCCGTTCGCACTGGCCGAGAGTGCGGTGAGACCGCTCGTGCGGCCTTGGAAATCGTCGAGTTCCAAACGCGCATCGTGTTTGCTGCCGCGCATCTGAGCAATCGAAATCAGCTCGACAAGATTGGCGTATCCCGCATCGTCTTCGACCAGGAGGACGATGCGCCGGCGCGTATACGACTCGCCTTCGCCTCCGATTGTCAGTTCCGCACCGGTAATAGCCGGGAAACTGAGCGGTTTTGCGGCCTTCGAAAAACGGACCGCGCCGTAGAGGCCGTCCCGATCGGTTAGTGCGAGTGCGCGTAGCCCAATTGCGGCTGCATGTTCTGCGAGTTCTTCGGGATGCGAGCCGCCTTCAAGAAACGTAAAATTTGACCAGCAATGAAGCTCAGCGTACGAGACTAGCTGCTTTTTCGTCCGAGCCACGCTCCCAGCATGCGCAAATCCAATCGCTTATTGAGTTGCGTGCAGGCGCTCGAACAAATATGCACGGCGTGCAGCCGCTCTTGCATCTCTTTGCGCGTCTGCGCAAAGTAATTTTCAATGATCGGATGGGCGTAGAAAATTTCGTTGCGAATGCGCAAATTGCGAAACCGCCGGTGTGCAAAGCGCTCGAGCGGCGGCTCACCCACGAAGCACGTGACGAGGCGCAGTCTGTTTCCGTACTCGGGCCGCAACTCGCGCAAACGCCGCATTGGATGTTCGGAATGGCCGATCTTGACGCATTGTGCATCCACCTGCATGAGATACACGAAGCCGTAATTAAAGCCACAGAGTTCTTCGATCGGTGAGAGCCGGTAGCCGGTGCGCGTTACCTCGCCGCTTTGCAGCCAGCTCCATGCCACGGTTTGAAAGTGCGAACAGGCATCTTGAACGGTTTCAATCATACGCCCCCCGCAGATACCAACGCGTATCTTGACGGAAAATCCGGTAGAGCGCGCCGTCTTCGAGTAATACGTCATATTCGTCGCGCACGACGGCATTCTCGAACCACGCTTCGTCGATGCGCCAAGGCCCCGCAAAATCCAACACCGCCTGTGGCGGCGAGCCCACGAAAGCGGGCGCGTTTTTCACCATGCTCACATCGATTTCACGCACGTGTAAGAGCCGCAGTTGCGGGGGAACTTCCGTGGCGGGCAGCGCGGAAACACCATGCGGCAAGGGCGCCGGTATTTCCGAAAAGCGCTCGTAGGCAAACTGCGCTTCGGAACGGTGGGAGGCGATCACCCGCGCGCGCGACGGGATGTTGGCAAGCGCGGTTTCCAAACGCGCAATTGCAAGTTCGACCACGGCGGGATCGGGATCGCTGCCGGAAAAAAGCGTTACCGGCGTACCGCCGTCTTCGAGCTGCACGGCTTGCAACCACAATCCCGTCACGGGAGACTCGAACGTCAACCCTTCCACTTTGGCTTTGGATAGATCGAATAGCATCGTGGGGTCGGCGGTCGGTTGTGCGATACGCACTTGCAACTCGTGCACCCCGGCATCTTCGCATTCCAACCGCAAGATGAGCGTGCCCGCACGTTTTCCCAATCGCGCCAAATCTTCGACGACACGGCTGACGAGCATCCGCAGCGCGAAATAAATCTGCTCCTCGGATTCGGCCGCACCTTCGCCCGCCACGCGCGCTTCGATGTGTAAATGATGGGGACGCGGCAAAAACGGTGTCGTATCCACGCCTTGTGCGTTGCGGTGCCAGCGCGTTGCGCGGTTTCCGAACCGGCGCACGAACGGTCCGTGCGGGAGTTTTGCCAGATCGCCGAGCGTGGCGACCCCGAGTAAATTCAGACGCGATACAACCTCGGGTTCGATGTCGAGTATTTCGATATTCAACGGAGCCAGCAGCGCACGCTCGGCGCCCGCTTCGCAAATCGTTTCATCACGCGTGAGGGCCGCGGCCCGGGCGGTAAATTTATTTTCTCCGATTCCGGCCCGGAACGGCAGATCGAAACCGCGCAGTACGTCGTGAATCTTCTTCATCCAGCTCTGCTGCGTGCCCGCAACGCCTTGCATCCAAAGGTACGCCGTCCCCTCGCCGCTATCGTCGATCAGCGGCGAAACGGCGTCCAGCGAATCGAGAATATCTTCCCACACTTGCGCGCTCTGCAAGGGATCGTGCACGAGAATGGTCACGTCGTGCGCGGCGGCTTGCCCCTGCAGGAGCGTCATCCCGGGGCGCGCGCCGGTGCGCTTGGCGTTTGCGTTTACGTCGATCACGTGCCCGCGCTCGAGTTTATCGGCCAGCAGGATCGCCGGCTTGCACATCCGCGCGCGTTCTAAAACGGCGATCTCCAAACGGTAGGATGGAACGGTGAGGCATAACAACATCATTATCCGTAACCAACCTTTGAAAGAAATGTGACGGAAGGATTTGTGAGGGAGCGTTCGCGCAGCGCTCCTTCGTTTATGGGGACGATTCGAATCGTGGACGAGGTGCCCGGAGCGGCGCGTTTATTTTTGATGACGTCGGCGCGAATGTCGTACCCTGCGAGTTCGCAAAACAATCCCGAGGCTTGCGTCCAAAAGACGCGTTCTATTCCGCAACGGATTCGCGCGCTCGCGAAGTACCCAAGTTCACTTGAGGCTTGCGGCCCGAGCGCGATCAGCAGCGCGTTCGCATGGTGTGCCAAGCCGGCAAGGCGCGTCCAAACCGCCGCCTTGAGCGAGACGGCGGGCATCAAAACGATGCCGAAGGCATGCGAACGCAGCAAGATGTCCGTCGCGCGCGCGATGCCGATCGGATCGCAGGCGGGCATTACGAGCAGGCGCTCCAAACGGACGCCGGCGCGGGCCAGTGCGGGCGGAAAGAGCGTTCCGTCATCCACGGCGGCACCGAGGCCTCCCCGCGTTGCCACCGCCAGCAGCCGGGCCGCAATCGCCGTCCGTCCGGAACTCGGCGCCCCTTCGAGGGTGGCGATCGTGCCCCGGGCAAAGCCGCCTCCGAGGGCCGTGTCGAAATCACCGAAGCCCGAACGAATGACACTCGGATCATCCTGAGTAAAACGGGCTAAAAGCGTCTCCCGATGGCGCGCGTCGAGGCCTGCCTTGAGGTCGGCGAAGGCTTGGCGGCGGGGGTTGAGCGGAGTCGAAAGAGGCATGGGAGATTCATGCTAATCGAACATATGTTCGATGTCAATATGTCCCGATTTAACCGTATTGCAGTATTTCTGATATACTGCGATACATGGCTTCTAAAAAATTCAAAGCAAATGAGTTCCTCTTGCGGGTCTCTGAGCGGGGCGTGATTTCGCTCCCGAAAGAGATGCGGGAAAACATCGATTTTTTTGAAGCCGTGCAACGCGAAGACGGCGTCATCGAGCTTCGCCCCAAAATGACGGTCGACCATTGCGCCGGATGGTTTTGGACCGAGCGCTGGCAACGAATGGAGCGCGAGGCCGATGCAGACATCACCGCAGGGCAAGTCCACGTTTTCGATTCGGATGCAGCGATGCTAGCCGATCTTGACGTCCACCGCGCCGCCGCCAAATCGCAAGGTCGCCCCTGAAGCACGAGATAACCCAGCGCGCTCGAAACGATTTTGCTCGCTTAAATAACGAGGAAGCCGGTCTATTCAAAGAGGCCGTTGTAGCTCTAAACCGTGCGCACAAGGCCTGGGTGGACCAGAAATATCGGAATGTGCCGATTTCATGGCCGAAAAAATTACGCCTAAAGCGGATCGAAGGCGCGCCCGGTATCTACGAGATGACGTGGAGCTTGCGCGGCCCCGATGGCCGTGCAACGTTCGAGTTTGTGAGCGTACGCGGCAAATCCGCAATACGCTGGCGCCGGATCGGAAATCACGCGATTTTCAAGGACCCGTAGGACCTTACGTGTGAACGGCCCTCGCTATGAGTAACGCTTCGTACCGTGCGGGGATCGACGTCGGTGGGACGTTTACAGATCTCCTCGCCGAGGATACGAACGGCGCGATTGTAGCGATCAAAGTGCCCACGACGCCGCGGGCACCGCAGGACGGCGTTCTTGCCGCAGTCCGGCAATTTCAAGAACGGGCGCCCGGCGCGCACATTACGTTGCTTGCGCATTCGACGACGATCGCCACCAACGCGCTGCTCGGACAGATGCACTTGGAGTTGCCGCGCGTTGCGCTCATTACGACCGAGGGTTTTCGCGACGTCATTGAAATCGGGCGTCAAAACCGCAGCGAAATTTACAACCTGTTCGTCACGCGTCCCAAACCGCTGGTCGCGCGCAACGACCGTCTCTGCGTTGCGGAGCGCCTCGATTTCAACGGCAACGTCCTCGTCCCGCTCGATCCGGATTCATTGAACGAAGCCATCGAGTACGTTCGCGCGAACAACATCCCGGCGGTTGCCATCGGTTTTTTGCACTCCTATATCAACGATGCGCACGAACGCGCTGCGGCCCACGCATTGGCACGAGCGTTACCGCATGTCGCGATCGCGCAGTCTGCAGAGCTCGATCCCGAGTATCGCGAATACGAACGATTTTCGACCGCCGTCGTCAATGCCGCGCTCTTACCCGTCATCAGCACGTATTTGGAAGCGCTGATGCGCGGATTGAGCGGTATGGGAATCGATGCGCCGCTTTACGTCATGCAGTCCAACGGCGGCATGAGCCGCGCGGATCGCGTTCTCGCACGTCCGGCAACGATTATCGAAAGCGGGCCGGCAAGCGGCGTCATTGCCGCCGCGCATGCGGGGCGCCGGCGCAATATCTCACACGTGCTTTCGTTCGATATGGGGGGCACGACGGCAAAGGCTGGTACGATTGTCGATGGACGTCCCCAAGTCGTGGCCGAGTTTGAGGCCGCCGGACGCACGCATAGCGGTCGCGCCATGAAAGGCAGCGGTTACCCGGTACGTTTTCCGTTTATCGACCTCGCGGAAGTGAGCGCCGGCGGGGGCACGATTGCCTGGATCGACGACGGCGGCGCACTACGCGTCGGACCGCTCTCGGCCGGCGCCGATCCCGGCCCCGCTTGCTACGGTGTAAGCGACCGCGCTACCGTATCCGATGCAAACGTCGTGCTCGGCCGGCTCAATCAGAGCGCATTGCTCGGCGGTGCATTTCCCATCGACGCGCAGCGCTCACGCGATGCCGTCGAAAAACTCGCACGCCCGCTCGGCCTAGGCATCGAAGAAACGGCCGCGGGAATCGTTAAACTCGTCGATACCGAGATGTCCAAGGTCTTGCGGATCGTGACCGTGGAGCGCGGCTTGGACCCGCGCGACTTCGCCCTCGTCGCGTTCGGCGGCAACGGTGCCCTGCATGCTTGTGCCTTGGCCGATGAATTGGGAATACACGTCATCGTGATTCCACCGCGCAGCGGACTTTTTTCCGCCTACGGACTTTTGGTCGCCGAACTGCAAGCTTCACACACTCGGCCCCTCCTCACGGATGCCGGAGCATTCAAGGACGAGCAGGCGAACGACATCTTTGCAACGCTCGAACGAACTGCACGCGAAGAATTGCTCGCACAAGGCGCGCCCGCGTCGTCGGTAACGTTCGCGCGCGAATACGACGCGCGTTACGCGGGTCAGAGTTTTGAACTTGCGATTGCGGCAGACGGAAGCGTCGCGCAAAGCGCGGCCCGTTTTCACGAACGTCACGAAGCAACGTACGGCTATGCCGTGCCGCACGAGCGTGTCGAACTCGTCAACGCGCGCCTGAACGCTCGCGCCCCCGTTGCTCCCCTAAGCCGATCGCAGCGCTCCGCTGAGGTCTCAAAGAGAGTTCCGGCCCAACGCCCGGTGTGGTTTGCGGACGGCGCGCGGGATCTCATGGTTTTTCAACGCAGCGCACTCACCGAAGGTCAACGCTTGCGCGGGCCGGCCATCATCGAGCAATACGATGCCTGCACGTACGCCGCTCCCGGTTGGGATGCGCGACTCGATGCCGGCGACCTCGTTCTCGAACGGGCTACGGCGTGAGTCCGCCGCAAAACGACGTGACCGCTTGGGCCATGCAGATTATCCGCCAACGTCTGACCGCGTACGAAGCGCTTCGCGCGCGTGCGGCGCGCGACTGGAAACACGGAAAGCGCATCCACAAATTGCGCACGCAATCCCGCCGCTTGCGTGCCGCACTCGAAGATTTGCGCGACACCGCGCCGCAGACGGCTCGTGTTCTCGATAAGATCAAAGAAATCGGCGATTCGACGGCCGAGGCGCGCGATACCGTCGTCATGATCGTAAAACTGGAGAGCTACCGGCGGTGCGCGCTGCGCGCAGAACGGGCCGAGATCAAGGCCATCTGCGACGAGCTTTGGAAACGCAACGCAGCCGGCTTAAAAAAGGCGAAACGAACGGTTAAAAACTGCAAGCTCGAGATGAAGCCGTGAAGGCACGCTATATCCCACTCGACGGCTTACCGGCACCGGAGCGCGCAATGCAGCGTATCATAAGCGTCCGGTTTGCCGAGGTACTCAGCGGTGCGCCCGCTTTAAAAACCGGCCGCAGCAAAGACTTGCACGCCTTACGCATTAGTTGCAAACGGTTGCGGTATTCGATCGAGCTATTTGCGGAAACGCTGCCGAATTTAGCAGCCGCGGGACAACGCGTTGCGCAACTCACCGACGAACTCGGCGAAGTGCACGATTGCGACGTCTTGAGTGCGATGGCAAAAGAGCGGAGCGCCTCGCACGTTTTACGGCGCCTCAAGCGCGAACGCGAACGGCATGTCGTTCGCGCAAAAGCGCTGTGGCTCGATGCGTTTTCCGCAGGCGGCCCTTTTTCCGCGCTCATCGGCTACACCGGCTTCGGCGTGCAGGCGCTGTGAACGTCGATCCGATTACAACCGCGGTTATCGGCAGCTCCCTCACCTACGCAAGCGAAGAAATGGGCATTGCGGTCCGCAACAGCGCGTATTCGCCCAACATTAAAGAGCGTCTGGATCATTCATGCGCGCTGTTCGACCGGCACGCGCGCTTGATCGCGCAAGCCGAGCACATTCCGGTGCATCTTGGGTCGTTGCCGTGGGGATTGCGCCAAACGCTCGCGCATATCGAGGGCCGCACGGCGATCGCGCCGGGGCAAATGTGGGTCGTGAACGATCCCTACATTTCGGGCACGCATCTCAACGACGTCACGCTCGTGCGGCCCATCTTCTTCGCAGACCGTCTCCTCGGCTACAGCGCGAACAAAGCGCACCACACGGATGTCGGCGGAATGGTGCCGGGTTCGATGTCCGCCGATGCGCCCGAACTCTTTGCCGAAGGTTTGATCGTGCCGCCGATGCTGCTCACCGACGCGGTCGTCGAGCTGTTCGAAACGAATTCGCGCACGCCCCAGGCGCGCAGCGGTGATTTACGCGCGCAAACGGCGGGAAACATCACGGGCGAACGGCGCATGCACGAACTTGCCCAGCGATATGGTGTGGACGTGCTGGAAGCAGCCATCGAACGATTATTAGACGAAAGCGAACGCCGTATGCGCGCTAAACTGCGCGAACTCGGAAACGGCACGTTCAACTGCACGGACTTTTTGGAAGATCCCGCCGGCACTCCGTCAATCCGCATCTCCCTTTCGATGCGGCTCCACGACGGAAACGCACACTTCGACTACGCGGGAACGAGCGAACAGGTCGGCTATCCGATGAATGCCGTATACGGCGTCACTCTCTCAGGCGTTTACTACGCGCTGCGCGCGGTGACGGATGCAACGATTCCAATGAACGAGGGCTGCTTCCGGCCGGTACGTGTGGATGTGCCGCTCGGAACGCTCCTGAACCCGCGAAGGCCCGCACCGGTCTCCGGCGGCAATGTCGAAACGAGCACGCGCAATGCGGACGTCGTATTGCAAGCGCTCGCGCAAGCGGCGCCCGGCCGCGTGCCGGCCTCCAGCGGCGGCACGATGAGTAATGTCATGCTGGGCGGAACCGCGGAATCCGGCGCAACTTGGGCGTTCTACGAAACCAACGGCTGCGGCATGGGCGCGCGTCCGGCCATGGACGGCATCGACGGCATTCAATGCCACATGACCAATACGCTCAACACGCCGATCGAAGCGATCGAACGGTACTATCCTCTACGGGTAACGCGCTACGAGTTTCTGGAAGGCACCGGCGGCGAGGGCGCGTTCAAAGGCGGTAACGGCCTGGTACGCGCCCTCGAACTCACAAGCGGTCAGGCACGCTGTTCGTTGCTGGCGGATCGTCATACGGTGGCGCCCCCGGGCGCGCAAGGGGGGCACAGTGGAGCGACCGGACGTCACGTGCGAACACGCGACGGCGAAACCACCCCAGTGCCCGCAAAAACCACGTTCGCATTTCTTCCGGGCGATCAGATTGAAATCCGGACGCCGGGCGGGGGTGGGTACGGAACGCCCGGCAGCACACTACAGGATCGCACCTGAAAGATCAGCGTGCGCAACGTCGCGCAGCATTTGCGCCGGGACCTCGGTGCATGTACGCGCCTCGTCGCGACCCTGCCATTCGCATCGCTGGATGTTGCGCACTTTTGCGCCTTTGAAATTCGCGCCCGCGAGGTCGGCGCACACGGTTTTGCCTCTCGTGACCGTGCGATTGCCGTGACTATCTTCATCGATCGTCGTCGAAACACCGCACAAGACCGCGCCGTCCAAATCGGCGCCGGTAAAATCGACCGAACGCGCCTGCGCACCGAGCAACTCCGCGCCCCGCAAATCGGCACCGGACAAATGTGCGCCCTCAAGATTGCTTCCGCTTAGACTTGCATCGCGCAGATTCGCGCCGTGTAGCCGCGCGCCGTGCAAACTATCGCCGTGCAGGTGCGCCCCTTGCAAATTTGCGTTCTCCAAATTAACGTCGCGCAGGTTGCTTCCGGCAATCCGCACCTCGTGCAAATCGTGGCCCGACAGGTCGAGTCCCTCAAAGTCACAACCCGCGCAGTTACTCATGAGCGAACGCATCTCTTGCGAGGAAACTCCGTTGAGCACGCCATGGGC
>JALZBM010000248.1 GCA_030947385.1 Vulcanimicrobiota bacterium | reverse complement strand
CTTCACGAAAATATCGCTCCCGGACTCTTTCGGGTGGCGGACGATGAAACGGCAAAGGTAGCGTGGCGCGTATCTCCCGAGCCGTTTGCTTTGGCGCCCGCAACGCTCGAACGCATTTACACGATCGGAAACGATCTCTTCGCCTTCTACAAAGCGCTCAACACGCTGTACAACCGGAGCGCGCGAGGCACGGCGCCCGGCTTTATCTCAGAGTACTTAGATCAAGGAAAGCCCGAACACATCATCCGCCTCTCGCGGCAAAATCGCTTTAGGAGCGAGTTGCCGGGCGTTATCCGTCCGGATTTGATTCTCACCGACGACGGTTTTATTTCATCCGAACTCGACAGCGTTCCGGGCGGCATGGGATTCGTCGGTGCGATGTCCGAGGCGTATTGCAAACTCGGTATGGAAAGCGTCGGCGGCAGCTTCGGCATACCCGTACAATATGCCGCGATGATCAAGTCGGTAACGGCAAACGATAACCCGACCGTCGCCATCGTCGTATCCGAAGAATCAAAGGATTACCGGGCAGAACTCCGCTGGCTTGCGGACTACTTGCGCGCGCAAAACCTGCTCAACGCCTATGTGTGCGCCCCGCAAGATCTGACGTTTACCGAGGAAGCACTCTTTTTGCGTCTGCCCGACGGACGCGACGCAAAGGTAGACACGCTCTACCGCAATTTTGAAATGTTCGATTTACTAAACGTGCCGAAGCAAGAACTTTTTTTATACGCGGCGCGGCATAACCGGATAAAGATGACGCCGCCGCCTAAAGTGCAGCTGGAAGAGAAACTGGCGTTTGCGCTGCTTCATCATCCGAGCCTTGCGAAGCTTTGGCAGGGCGAGTTAAAACGCGATACGTACGAGCGTCTGAAGTTGCTGTTTCCCGAAACCTGGGTTATCGATCCGCGACCGCTTCCGCCGCAAGGCGTGATCGCGGGGCTGACCGCGGCGGGCGAACCGGTAAGCGATTGGATGCAGCTGGCAACGCTCGGGAAGAGCGAGCGCGACTTCGTCGTAAAGCCTTCCGGATTCTCCGAACTTGCGTGGGGATCCAAAGGCGTGCGAGTTGCCAACGATCTGGGCAAGGACGAGTGGACGGCGACGCTGCGTGAAGCCGTGACCGAATACGAAAAGACCCCGCGCATCCTGCAACGTTTTTACAAAGGTAAGCGCGTACGGCAACCCTACTTGAATACATCCACCGATGAGATCACGACGTTTGATGGGCGCGTGCGCCTGTGTCCTTACTTCTTCGTCGTCGGGGACGGCGTGCAGCTCGGCGGAATTCTCGCGACCGTAGCGCCCGCCGACAAGCGGCTCATCCACGGCATGACCGACGCCGTCATGGCATCCTGCATCCTCAAAGACGACGGGAATTAGCGGCGTTGTTTTATGATGAGGTTTTCGCCGGGTAAGAGAACTTCGTCAGCGACTAGCGTGTGCGGATCGAACCATTCGACGAACGGCGCTTCGCCTGCAAACGACAGACTGGCATCCGATTTCGGAACGTCGGCAGGACGCACCGGTGTGTCGCCGCCGATCGTGCTCAGAAACGTCGACTGTCCGGTGCCGGGAACGAGTACGGTGGTGTCTCCACCGCCGAAGGCACGCATCTGCGCGGGCAACGCAAAAAACCCGGACACAAGGGCCGCATCGAGGATAACGAACCCCTTGCTGCTGCCGCCGAGCGGAACGGTTTGCTTATCGGTACCCGTGGCCATAATTGCATCGCGCCGATCGAAGGTTACCGCTAGTTTCATGGTGCGCTCGAGCGTCGTGTACGCGGCTTGATATCCGCTGACGGTCGCTTCGTTATCCAAGATCATCGACGTCTCGGCTTTGGAACTGCCGGTTTCTAAATCGATGTTGGCCGACTCGTCGATTTTCGTGCCGGCGGGAGTCTTGGAAACGGTTAGACTGCTTTTGCCGATAATTTTTCCGTTGATAAATGCTTCGTAGCGGTACGTGCCTACCGGGGGAAGCGTAACGGCGGCGGAGTTCAGAGCGACGGTCAGCATGAACGCAAGCACGAGGGGTACCTCTTCTACGGCGAAACGAGCGATGGTACGGCCGCAGCCGTTATTTCGAGCAAATGATCGATATCTTCCAACCGGTTATAACCGTGCGGTGAGACGCGAACACCGTTTGAACGGTAGGTCGTCACGATGCGTTCCCGCTGCAAAATTTTACCGAGCGCAATCGAATCGCAACCGGGGATCGTGAAGGTGACGATTCCCGAAGAAACCTGCGGGCCGCGCTCACTGCTTATGCGGGCATCGAGACGCAATAACCCCTCGCACAGCCGGTCGGTCAACGCAAGAACGTGGGGTGCAATCGCATCCCCAGCGGTTTGAAGCACTGCAATGGATTCGGCCATCGAAAGCGCCCCGGCGATGTTCGGCGTTCCGCCTTCGAATCGCGCGGCATCGGTGGCGAATCCCTGATCGTAATCCAGAAAGTCCCAGATGTCGGCCGCAGACCGCCAACCGGGTGCTGCCAAACGCAGCCGGTCGCTCACATGTTGGGCGACGTAGAGAAAGCCGACGCCCTGTAAGGCCATCAGCCATTTTTGACCGCCGCCATATGCCGCGTCGATATTACACGCACGAACGTCCAGCGGAAATGCGCCCAGCGCCTGGATGACATCGACGCAAAACAACGCGCCCTCGCGGTGCGCAACTTCCGCGAGCGCCGCGAGATCGTGACGGTAGCCATCATCGAAACCGACCCACGACACCGCAACGACGCGCGTTCGCTTACAAATCATGCGGCGCAACACATCGGGCGTGAGGCGTTCGCGCTTTGTGTCGACGAATGTGACGACGGCGCCGCGATCGCGGCAGGCGAGCCAGGGATAGGCATTGGAGGGGAACTCGTTGTCGTTGGTGATGATCTCGTCGCCGGCTTGCCAGTCGATTCCGCTTGCGATGACGTTCGCGCCCTCGCTCGTATTGCGCAGGAGCGCGATTTCGTGCGCATCGGCTCCGATGAAACGCGCGACGGTCGCGCGGAATTCCGGCAAGCGCGCTTCGGTTTGCCACACCCCCATTACGCCGCCGGACGCTTGCGCGGCAGCCAGCTTTTGTACGGCATCGCGCGCCGGGACCGGCAAAACGCCGACCGCCGCGTGATTGAGATACGTGTAGTGCCCGGTGACGTCAAAAAGCGCGCGGTCCAGGGGCGGGTTCAAGAGAGTCCGATCATGCCTTTCGTATGCCAGGAAATATTCTGCGCGCGGTCTCCGACGCGTTCCAATGCGGCTAGCACGAACAGCATCCGCGTCCCGGCGCGAACGAGTGCGGGGTCGGCTTGCATTTCGGCTTGCAACGCTTTGACGCCGCGCTTGTACAGCTTGTCGACTTCATCGTCGGCGGCAATAACTTGATCGGCCAGCGCGTCATCTTGATCCATGTACGCGCGCATGGCTTCGACGAGCATGGTGTGCGCTTTGCTGCCGATGCGGTCGATCTCAACTTTTGCGGGTCGCAGCGGAACGTCCGCAAGCTTGATCGCGTTTTTCGCAATCTCAACCGCGTAATCGCCGATGCGCTCGAGGTCGGTCGCGATTTCGAGCATGGCAGCAATCGCCCGCAGTTCTCCGGCAACGGGCTGTTGCTTCCAAATCAGTTCGATGCATGCGGATTCTATTTTGCGACGTAAGTCGTCGATGTAGTCGTCGCCGGCAACCACTTGCGCGCCCGCACCGGCATCGCGGCCCTCAAGGGCATCCACGGCAACGCGAATGGCATCGCCGGCGAGTGCGCCGAGG